>JAFLUV010000086.1 GCA_022508635.1 Prevotellaceae bacterium | reverse complement strand
AGTAGCGCAGTTGGTAGCGTACCACGTTCGGGACGTGGGGGTCGGGAGTTCGAGTCTCCTCTTTCCGACTTTTCCCTATCAAACATTCGGAGTAGCAGAAGCCAGTATATTGCATGATTAGCAAAGATACGACGAATGTCAACAAAGCTAACTTCGAAATTGAAAACAGATGTCTCGCCCATATTTTAATGTCGTAACCCCTTTGATGTTTTGAGATAGGCCTTAGCTGTACCGAAGCGAAGATAAAGGTCGAGGCGGACTGGGATATGGTTATCGTCATCAGAGATATAGAAGGTAATGATTTCTTTCTCTTTTCCATCTGGATACTCAACAAAAGAGAAAACCAGGCAGCGATAGTCCTGACCTGTCGACTTCATGCGGAAATTCTCACGTCCACGATAAATGAGCGTGATATCCGCCACTTTATGTCCGTCTGCCATCGGGAAACGCATCTTTTGTCCTTTGTGGATGTCCGCTACCCGGAAAGACCGGGCACGTAGCAACATGCTCATCATATCATAAATACAGTCGGTACCGTCGTATGTCCGTTCTGTCATGACACCATCACGATTGCGATAATATTGGTGCAGAGATGTCTTACCATCCAGATAGGAATACCACACCTCGTCCACATAATAGCGCCCGCCTTCGTTAGCCCCCTTTTTGAAGTAAAGCGGTTGCATGTCTGGCGTAATAATACTCTCCAACGTGTCACGCATCATAAAAAAACGATCCAAGCGATCGCTGGTGCGGGTGATAAGATAGCCCTTATAGGCAGACTTTCCTTTCCACATCGTTTCATTGATGCTCATGGTGGCTGTACCGGCGTTTACCCAAATAAATTTCCAGTTGAAAAAGAGGTCGTAGGTTAGCTCCTCACCAGGCAGAAACGCCGTGTTTTCTGCTGAGCACTGGGCTGAAGCGGCACGACTGCTACTCCAGAAAACAAGGAGCAAAAGGATAAAGATCCCTCTCTCTCTCTGAAACTTATATTTCATGATTTATTTTTCTATTTTCTCTTCAGCACTCACCTCAAAGACACAGGGAATAAATAACCTTGCATCAGGCAGAAACTACTTGCGACGCTCCTCCTGTTTCTGTCGTTCGCGTTCTTCATTTCTGTTCTTCACGCTCTTCTTCTTGTCCGGTTTCTGCTTAGTAATATCCAAAGGTTTTTGTTTAGTACGCGGAATTTCAAGCGGAGCCCAGTCCTGCTCTATGTCCCATTTAGCCTTCACCCGGATGGGCTGCGGGAAATAGTAGACACGCTCGGGCTGCAACCTGGCAGAATAGTTGCCAGTATCCCATACACCATTGCCATTGCTATCAACGTAGCAGCGCATATAGTAGTCAGCAGGCTTTAGGTAGAAGAAATCGGCACGTCCGTCCTTTTCCGCCACACGCTCAGCCTCAACCTTGTCGCTCTTGTTGAGCAACTGTACAACAACCTGGGCTGTATCATTCGGCAAAAGAATATGCACGAAAAGCGATCCGAAAGCATCCTCGCCCTTGACTGTGAACTCGTTCTTAATAGAACGACAGGGACTGCCCATGACACCGATGATAGCTGCGCTGTCCACCTCAAAACGATATTGTCTATTCTCTTCCCACTCAGCATAGAGTGTGTAAGACTTCACGTCGCGCTCAGGCAAGAAGAGAAACGGTTCAGGCTGCCAGATGGTGTCCACTTTAACAAAAAAGCGCATGTGCGATGTGTCAACACTGGCAATAGGTTCCTTGGCTGTATAGCGTATGTTCTGGTTCGGGTCAATGTTGCCTGAAGGCTTGACCGAAACATCCAGCAGTGTCTTCGTATAGGGATTCTCTTCAGGCGGCAATGGTTCCTTAGACTTCTTGGCGCGTTTCTCACGAGCTTTCTGCCATTCCTCTATCTTTTTCTCCTTTTCTTTCCAAAGCTTCTCCCACGTCACCTTCGGAGTCTCCTCGTATGTTTCAGTATGCCATTGCAGAACACCCGTAGTATCAGTCTCAAGAAACGTCAGGTCGAACTTCATAGTATCCTCACGATGCGTAAAAGCTGTATCGGTTATCCAATACGTGATAGTATCATAGTGGAGGGAAGCATCTGCCACAAGACACTTCTCGTCGAAGTTCAAGCCACGGATGATGGGCAGCGAATCGGCAGGGGCAGTAAAAAAGAGCTTTAAGATATCCGGTTCTGGACGCTCCATCTTGAGCAAGTGCTGATCCTGCCCATCTTCAAGGAATGCTTCAAGCACCAAGTTATCAGGGAAATAGTGCGTATATGGAATCACACGGATAGAATCGTAATGCGTAGAGTCACGCCAGATAGTATCCATGCGTGTGTCTGGCTTACAATAGGTTGTAAAAGTGTCTGTCATAAAAGCGATGCGCTCACTCTTCTGGGAGAAAAGAAGATTCCCGTCCTTATCGTCAAGCGCACAAGCATAGTATCGTCCGGGCTTGACGCCCTTGATACAGAACTGACCTGAACCGTTTGTACGCGACACACGACTAAACACACGTTCCCTGAGGACAGAATCGGAAAGAGTGGAGTCCACAGGATAAAGTCCGACAAGCATGCCCTTCACTGGCTCCAAGTCTTGCGCATTGAGCACTGTGCCAGCCACCTCCATCGTATCAATCTCATCGCCCGTACTGAAAGAATAAGTGTAGTAATCCATGGGATTACCCTCGTTGTTATCTACGATGGCATCGCTAAAGTCTATGGTGTAGGTAGTGTTCGCCTGTAGGGAATCGAAAAGCGTTATCTTCACACGCTTACCGTCAGCACGAATATTGGCTGGCTCCAACTGTGGCGGCGAGACAATGACTTTCTCATTAGCATTCTCTAACTTGATAAATTCGTTGAAGAGAATCTGCATCTTGCGGCTGGTATTGCCCGTGGATCTATCTGCCGGACTGCTTGACACTACCCGAGGTGGTATCTCATCGTAAATGCCACCATCTGGATTCCCGATGCTTGCACAAGCCACCAAAAGTAGTAGCATTAAGCTTACCAATATGTACTTCGTCTTATACACCTTCTCTCTTACTATTTATCCTCAGCAACTCCTCTATCATGTTACGATTATTGCAGAGACGCGGCACTTTGTGCTGTCCGCCAAGCTTGCCTTTCTGACGGAGCCAGTCGTTGAAGACTCCCTGCCGCCCTTCAATAAGTTCAAGTCTCTGGAGAGTAATATCCTTGCAGCGCTTGGCCTCATAATCAGAATTGAGCCGCTGCAATGCCTCATCAAGGAGAGATGCAAAGCGTTCAAGGTTGTCCGGCTTACGGCTGAACTCCACAACCCACTGATGACGACACTTACCATTGGCATCCATGAAAACAGGTGCTGCCGTATACTCCAACACTTCTGCTCCCGTCTGTAGGCATGCCTCTGCCAGCCCTTTCTCGGCATTGTCTATAATCAGTTCCTCGCCGAAAGCATTGATAAAAGACTTCGTGCGTCCGGTGATGACAAACTTATAGGGGTCGCGTTGCGTGAAACACACCATGTCACCGATGATGTAGCGCCACAAACCGCTGGACGTTGTGATAAGCATTGCATAGTTGCGGCCTGTCTCTATGCCCCAAAGAGGAACAACAGTTGGATCCGGACTGTCAAACTCATTCATGGGAATAAACTCAAAGAAGATGCCATAGTCTATCATCAGGCTCATGGCAGCGTCAGCCGGATTGTCTTGTATACCAAAGAAACCCTCGGAAGCGTTGTATGTCTCCATATAATGCATCGCAGGCGAGGTAATGAGACGCTGGTATTGGTGACGGTAAGGCGTAAAGGAAACACCACCGTGAAAAAAGACTTCCAGGTTGGGCCATACTTCCTCAAGATGTTGCTTACCGCTAAGCTCCATCACGCGGTGCAGAACGGAAAGCATCCACGAAGGCACCCCACTCAGGTTCGTCACATTTTGCTTCATCGCCTCACGAGCTATGCGGTCACGCTTAACTTCGAAGTCACTGAGCAAAGCCGTAGCCTTCTTCGGCACACGTATCATGTTAACCAGCGGATTGATGTTCTCGATAAGGATAGCACTGAGGTCACCTAACAGACTGCCCGGAAGGTTGTAGTTTGAAACATGACTGCCACCCAGAATGAGAGCTTTGCCATCAAAAAGGCGACTCCGTGGATTATTGCGCAGATACCATACAACAGAATCCTTGCCTCCGGCATAGTGCGTATCATGGAGTCCATCACTACTGACAGGGATGAACTTACTCTTGTCATTCGTCGTGCCGCTCGACTTAGCGAACCACTTCACTCGCCCCTGCCACAACACATCGCGTTCGCCATGCCGCATACGATCGATGAATCCCTTCAGTTCCTCATAGGTGTTAACGGGTGTCTGGCGAACGAAATCCTCGTAGGTGAGACCACTGTCATAGCCATGTGCCCTACCCCACTCTGTATTGGTTGCTTTCCCTGTTAGTCGTTTGAGGACACTACGTTGCAAGGCCTCTGCTTGTGTTGCATAGAGGTCAAGCTTTCGGCATCGCGAAGAGAAAATGGGACGTATGATATTTGTCAAAGACACCATTTTGTTTACCTTTTAGCCATTGAGGATAGCTGTAGATTCTTCACTATTTGCTTTTTGTTTAGATGTCAGTTCACCACGCAGACGGTGGTCATTCCGAAGACGGTGCATTGCATTTCTGCTGGCGCTTTGATGACTCTCCTTCTTGGAATAGCCTTTGCCACGACCGCACTCATACCCATCAATAATAACTTTCGAGTAGAAAAGCGGCGAACCATCATCGGTCTTTGTTTCGTTCAGCAGGACATACTCAAGGCTAACCTTGTGCTTCTGACACCACTCCAACAATTTGCTCTTGAAATTGACCTCCTGCCGTGCGAGTTTATCAATGTCAATAAAATGGTTCAGAATTTTTTCCGTCATGAAACTCTTGCAGTGGGCATATCCACGATCCAAATAAATGGCACCCACGAGAGCCTCGAAGGCATTGCCTGCCAAATAGCTGTTATGCGTATGGTTCTGTGTGTGTCGTTTCACAAGCTTATCGAGCCCTATCTCAATCGCCAGCTTGCCCAGTGATTCGCGCTGCACAATCTTGCTGCGCGTATTAGTCAGGAAACCCTCACGCTTGCGAGGGAAATGGTGGTAGACAATCTCCCCCACCACAGCATCAAGCACGGCATCGCCTAAAAACTCCAGACGCTCATTGTTGATAGGTACTCCACTCTCGCCGTGTGCAAGCATCGACTTGTGCATCAAGGCCTCATGATAGAGACTGATATCGTGCGGATAAAAGCCCAGCATATTACGAAAGGCGCGGTAAAGCTCCTTCTCCTTGCGGAAAGGTAACTTTATCGCGTCTATCAGATCAACGGCAGACACGGCCTTATTCTGCGTATTTCTTGAAAATGATGCAGGCGTTATGACCGCCAAAACCGAAAGTATTGCTCAAGGCAGCCCTTACGGTACGCTTCTGTGCCTGACCGAAAGTAAAATTCAACTTATAGTCAATTTCAGGATCTTCGTCACCTGCCTCATGGTTGATGGTCGGCGGAACAATATCCTCATTGACAGCCATCACGCTGGCCATTGCCTCAATAGCACCAGCAGCTCCCAGCAAATGTCCGGTCATGGACTTGGTACTGCTGATATTAAGATTGTAGGCATGTTCTCCGAAAACAGCCTGTATAGCCTTACACTCGCTGATGTCACCTACGTGTGTCGATGTGCCATGTACATTGATATAGTCGATATCTTCAGGACGAAGGTTTGCATCGGCAAGGGCATTTTCCATAACGAGCTTGGCACCAAGACCTTCAGGATGCGATGCAGTGATGTGGTGTGCGTCAGCACTCATGCCTGCACCTGCTACCTCAGCATATATTTTAGCTCCGCGTGCCTTGGCGTGTTCCAGTTCCTCGAATACCAGCACCGCACCACCCTCAGCAATAACGAAACCATCACGACTGGCGCTGAAAGGGCGGCTTGCTCCTTCGGGATCATCATTGCGGGTACTCAAGGCATGCATGGCTGTAAAGCCACCCACACCAGCTGCTGTGATAGCAGCCTCTGCACCACCACCGATGATAATGTCAGCTTTACCCAGACGGATAAGGTTGAAAGCATCGGCAAGCGCATTTGTCGAAGATGCACAAGCGCTGGAAGTAATATAGTTGGGACCATGGAACCCATATTTGATGCTGACATGACCGGCACAGATGTCGGATATCATCTTGGGTACGAAGAAAGGATTGAACTTAGGGCCAAGCGTCTCGCCAGTCTTGGCGTACATCGTTACCTCTTCCTCATAGGTTTTCATGCCGCCGATGCCAACACCAAAAATCACACCCACGCGATTTTTGTCAATAGCATCCAAGTCCATTGCACTGTCCTCAACAGCCATTATTGCTGAAGCCAAGGCATACTGGCAATAGGGATCCATCTTGCGAGCTTCCTTGCGGTCGATGAAGTCCTCGGGCTTGAAGTCTTTAACCTCGCAGGCAAACTGCGTCTTGAACTTCGAGGCATCGAAATGCGTTATAGGCGCTGCACCACTTTTCCCCGCCAGCATGTTCTGCCACGTCTCCGCAGCAGTATTGCCAAGAGGTGTCACAGCACCAATACCTGTCACTACAACTCTTTTCAGTTCCATTTTGTGTATTTTATCATAAATAATCAATTCATAATCCATAAAAGTAAAACCTATTTATGGATTATGAATTGATCTGTGAATGGAGTCTTATCCTTTGTTAGCCTCGATGAATGCGATGGCATCACCTACGGTTGAGATTTTCTCTGCCTTGTCGTCGGGAATGGTGATTTCAAAAGCGTTCTCGAAAGCCATGATTAACTCTACGGTATCCAGAGAATCTGCACCGAGATCGTTAGAAAAAGATGCTTCGGGAGTAACGTCCGATTCGTCAACGCCCAACTTGTCTACGATAATCTCTTTTACTTTTGCTTCAATTTCTGACATAATTAATTAAGTTTAGTTAACAATTATCATTCTTTATTTTTGTATCCTCGTATCATTACAAGAGAAACAGTTCTTGCGAATTGCGATGCAAAGTAACGACATTTTGTGCAATTATGCAATATCTTGACACAAAAATATAGCCATTTATGCACATTTTAACCTTTTTTGTGCACAAATCTGTGTTTGTGTGCAAAGTTTGTTATAACTTTGCTGTCACTTATGCCACATTATATTGATGTCATACTGCCCTTGCCCCTACAGGAAACGTTCACCTACGAACTGCCTCTCCAGCTCGGGACATTTCCGCAGGTAGGTAGCCGTGTGGTCGTACCCTTGGGCAATAGCAAGGTCTACATGGGAATCGTGGTGCGCTTGCATGATGAGGAGCCGCCTTACGCCACTAAGCAAATCCTTGACATACCCGATGAACCACCTGTCGTACTGCCCGCACAACTTCAGTTCTGGCGCTGGGTTTCCGACTACTACTTCTGTTCCATGGGCGATGTCTACAAGGCAGCCTTGCCTGCAGGACTCCGGGAGAAGCCGAAGGTCTCACGCAGACAAAAGACCACCAAAGGTACACAGGACAAGCAACTGTTCGTCATGCATCCACTCAGCGACGTACAGCAACAGGCAATGGACAGTATACAAGAACAATGGCAAAAGCACAGTGTCTGTCTGCTCCACGGCGTAACGAGCAGCGGCAAAACAGAGATCTACATCCACCTCATGCAAAAGGCCATCGACGAGGGCAAGCAAGTTCTCTTCATGCTGCCCGAGATTGTGCTGACAACCCAACTAACAGAGCGGCTGCGACGCGTGTTCGGCGAACGTCTGGGTGTCTATCACTCACGCCATACCGACAGCCGGCGCGTAGAGCTCTATCGGCGTATGTTATCCGACTCGCCCTGCGACATTATAGTAGGTGTACGCAGCAGCATCTTTCTCCCCTTTCAGAAGCTCGGACTACTCATCATTGACGAGGAACACGAAACATCTTTCAAGCAACAAGATCCTGCACCACGCTACCATGCACGCAATGCGGCTCTCGTTTTGGCGGCACAATATGGCGCAAAGGCGCTGCTGGGCTCTGCCACACCAAGCCTGGAGTCCTACTACAACGCACTCAACGGCAAGTATGGACTCGTCACGCTCAAGACACGCTTCGCCGGCATGCAATTGCCCACCATTGAGGTGGTCGACGCACAAGAGATGATGCGCAAGAAGATGATGACCGGTATCTTCACCCCACAGCTTCTCTTGCATATCCGCCATGCCTTAGAACAGGGGAAGCAGGTCATTCTTTTCCAGAACCGACGCGGCTATGCGCCCGTCATGGAATGCCGAGAATGCGGATGGACACCCCGTTGCCAGCAGTGCGATGTCAGCCTCACTATCCACCGCAATCTCAGTCGGATGGTATGTCACTACTGCGGTGCAGCCTACGATATCCCTGCCGTCTGTCCCTGCTGCAACGGGCACGAACTATCTTCGCACGGCTATGGTACAGAACGTATTGAAGAGCAACTGCAACGCATCCTGCCCGAAGCACGCATCGCACGCATGGACCTCGATACCACACGATCGCAGCAGAGCTACGAACAGATACTGCATGACTTCGAACAAGGCAACACCGACATACTCATCGGCACACAGATGGTCACCAAAGGCCTTGACTTTGACAACGTTAGCCTCGTCGGCATTCTCTCTGCAGACCAGATGCTTTCACAGCCTGACTTTCGCAGCTATGAGCGTGCCTTCCAGCTCATGGAGCAGGTGGCTGGCAGAGCCGGTCGCAAGGGAGCACGCGGGCACGTATTGCTCCAGACACGCGATGCTGGCAATGACATTGTACAACAAGTCGTAACCCACGACTACGAAGGCATGTACCGTCAACAGGCTCAGGAACGCAAGCTATTCCGCTATCCGCCTTTCTGTCGTATTGTTCTCGTCTACCTTAAGCATCGCAACGAAAGTGTCGTAGAGAGTCTTGCCACCGACATGAGCAACCTCATGCGCCAAGTTTTCGGAGACCGGGTATTGGGTCCCGACACTCCACCCGTAGGCCGCGTACAGCGTTTGCACATACGCAAGCTGATATTGAAAATTGAACTTACAGCCTCAATGTCTGCTGTCCGTCAGCGCCTCCTCGCCCTCCAGGCGCAAGTCCTCGCCATGAAGCAATATCGTTCGGCGCAGATTTACTATGACGTAGACCACTAACAATAGAAGGCTGCAATTATTAACCTCACCATCTTTATTATATAAGATACAAGTAATTCAAAAGACAATGAAGAAATCTGTCATCAGTTTTGTAATTTTTATCGTAATTTTAGCATCCGCGATAAGTAATAGTTCCGATAATAGCATTTTCAATGGCAATGAGCCTATCCATGCCGTTACCTTCGATAGTACCTCCATTGAAATTCCACTCTCTTTGCGAGAAATGCCAGAGCAGATTTTGGTTCGTCAGGCCTATACGACTTCGTATAACAGCGAAACAAAATGTCCTAACTGGGTGGCATGGCACCTCCTTCGCGAAAATTGCGATGGAGATTTCACCAGAGACGGCGTTCCATATTATGATGACAACAATGAAGTGTATGGCATAGGTTTCGTTACTACCGAGACATCGGGCGGCGGCTACTTCGTGGATTTAGAAGTCGGAGAGCCACGACAAGAATTGAACGATTGGAAGGATAAACGAATTAAAAACAACTCGCATGGTCATATCTGTCCTGCAGGTGATTGCAAATGGAGCAAAATTGCCATGAACCAGTCCTTTCTCCTTACCAATATGTGCCCTCAGGACAAGAGCCTAAACAGTGGGGACTGGAAAAGTCTTGAGACACGATGCCGGAAATGGGCAAAACATTATGACGACATCTATATCGTAGCCGGCCCCGTATTCTACAATGGAATTAGCAGAACCATGGGTGCAAACAAGGTCGGAGTTCCTGATGCCTTCTTCAAAGTCATCTTGTGCCTTCAGGAAAAGCCGAAAGCCTTAGGGTTTATTTTCCCTAACAATGCAATCCATCACGAGCTTGCTGATTATATGAAGTCTGTAGATGAAATAGAAGAAATCACAGGCTTTGATTTCTTCTATAACCTTCCCGATGACATTGAATCTGAAGTAGAAAGACACAGCGATTTATCACAGTGGAAGTAAACTGTCTTTATGAAGTCATAGCCTCTTACTTGAAAGTTTCGATTGGCGGCCGCCAATCGATAGTGCGGCGCCCGTCGTTTATATGCGC
>JAFLUV010000085.1:8414-10249 GCA_022508635.1 Prevotellaceae bacterium | reverse complement strand
CCGCCGGCGATGTTGAGGAAGACGTCCTTCTGCGCGAGCTTGAATCCGACGCGCTTTTCGAGGACGGCGAGGAGCATGTTGAGCCTCCGCGTGTCGAATCCCGTGGCACTGCGCTGTGCCGTTCCGTAGGCTGCTGTGCTGACGAGCGCCTGTGTCTCGGCCAGGAACGGGCGGATGCCTTCGACGGAGCATGATACAGCTACGCCGGAGAGTCCCTGGCGGTTCTCCGTGAGGAGCAGCTCGCTTGGGTTGCCGACCTGCCGCAGTCCGTCGTGCCTCATCTCGTAGATGCCGAGCTCGCTCGTGCTTCCGAAGCGGTTCTTCATGCTTCTGAGGATGCGATACATGTGGTGCTGGTCGCCCTCGAACTGGAGGACTGCGTCGACGATGTGCTCGAGTACCTTTGGCCCTGCCAGGGTTCCCTCCTTGTTTATGTGGCCGATGAGCAGGACAGAGGCTCCTCCGCCCTTGGCATATCGGAGGAGCGAGGCGGCGCATTCGCGGATCTGTGCGAGGGAGCCCGGGGAGGATTCGGCGCTCTCCGTGTGGATGGTCTGGACGGAGTCTATGACGACGAGGTCGGGCTTCGTGGCATCGATGTGGCGATATATCTGCTCGAGCGAGGTCTCGCACAGGATGTACAGGCCGGGATTCGTGCCTCCGAGGCGGTCGGCCCTCAGCTTGATCTGCCGCTCGCTCTCCTCTCCGCTGACGTAGAGTATGCGTGGTCCGTGCAGGCGGAGCAGGGTCTGGAGCGTGAGGGTGCTCTTTCCGATGCCGGGCTCTCCGCCCAGAAGCAGGAGACTTCCGGGGACGATGCCTCCGCCGAGCACGCGGTTGAGCTCCGCGTCTCCCGTATCGATGCGCGGCTCTGCGCCTGCGTCTATCTCCTGGAGCAGGCGGATTCCCGTCCCCTCCCTGAGGATCGAGGCGGGCGGCTGCGCCGTGGTGCGCCGGGAGGTCTGTGCAGGTGCGACGCGGATTTCCCTCATCGCGTCCCATCGTCCGCAGGAGGGGCACTTGCCCATCCACTTGACGCTCTCCTGTCCGCAGTGGTCGCAGACGTACATTGTCCTTTCCTTTGCCATGTCTTTACGGTCGGTGTTGCTGTTTTCTTCGTGCGGCTTTTCCGCTTGCCGGGCACAAAGTTACCGCTTTTTTCCGTATGTCGGAAGCGGTGCCGCAAATAAATTTCGCAAAACGAGGGTTTTGTCTCCCGCAGCGGCCGCGGCAGGGCGTCGGGGCACCTCGGGGAAGCACGTCGGGCAGCTCGGGAAGAGGCTGCCGCATTTCCGGGAAGCTGCCGTGGCGTCTCGCGGGAAGCAGCGGGGAATTTTCGGGGGAAGCGCAGGGGAAGATAAAGAGAAATGCAGGGACAGTTCGGGGAAAACGCAGGGGAAGCCAAAGGGAAATGCAAGAGCAGTTCGGGGGAAGTGCAGGGGAAGCCAAAGGGAAATGCAAGGGCAGTTCGGGGGAAGTGCAGGGGAAGTCGGAACGATGTGACGCGGTACTTCGAGGCAGTGTGAAGAGGCAATCGGGAAGAACGTATCGGGACAATCGAGGGAACGTATTTTGACGTTCCGCGGGGTGTCCGTATAAGCAACGTGTTGCTTCATATTAAGCAACGTGATGCTTAGTACTAAGCAACGTGTTGTTTAGCATCAAGCAACACGTTGCTTAAAACGAGCCTTTGTACAGTGTTGGCGGAAAGACCCAAAAAATCCGTCAGAAAGACGACGGTAATCCGCCAAAAGTCCGTTAAAGTCAGCGAGATATCGGCACAAAGTCGTCAGAAATTCCGCGCAAAATCAGCAGCAAGTCCGCACAAATCCGCC
>JAFLUV010000085.1:0-8314 GCA_022508635.1 Prevotellaceae bacterium | reverse complement strand
ACAAAGTCGTCAGAAATTCCGCGCAAAATCAGCAGCAAGTCCGCACAAATCCGCCAAGAAGACGACGCAAAGCCATCAGCAGGTCCGCGCAAAGCCGCCGGGAAGACGACGCAATGCCATCAGCAGGTCCGCGCAAAGCCGCCGGGAAGTCAAGACAGGATTGCCGGAGCGACAGCGGTCGCGCTCAGCCCTTCCCCGAAAGTTTCTGCCGCAGCTCGCTGATGGTCTGCTCCAGCTCGCGTATTCTCTGGCGGAGCTCTTCGGTCTCCTGCTCGCACTTCTCCCTGATCCTCCTGATGCGCATCTCCTCGGAGCTCCAGTACGCTCGCTCGCAGCCGCTCTCCTGGAGCCAGCGGGAGAGCGACGATCTGTTGACGACGCCGTGCTTCCGTACACACTCGCCCATCGACATCGTCGAGTTCATGTAGTCCTCAATAACCTTTTTCTTGAACTTCTCTGTGTAGCGCTTTCTTATTCCCATAGTGCTAATTCTTTTGGTTCTGTTGTCTGATTCCCTTCATGCTGAGCGAGATGCGGCCGCCCGATGCACATGCATCTCCCTCAGTCCCGTGCGTCGCGCAGCCGAATCATAGTTCACGAGCCCGTATCTTATCGCCGGCTACTTGACGACCTTCCTTCCACCTATTATATATATACCACGGCGCAGGCCGTCCGTCTTGCCGTCGGAAACCCTGCGTCCGCTGATATCGTAGACGCCATCATCCCGCAGCCGCGGGCTCGTCTCCGCCGTCGTGCGGATCGCAGTCTCGTCATCGTCGAAGCAAAGCAGCTGGAGCTCCCCTATCTGAATCTGCGAAGCACCGCCCGTAGCCGTGACGGTAAGCCGGTATCTCTCGTACTGACCGGCCTCCTCCATCCAATAGAACTGCGTGGCATATCGCTGGGAAAAACTCTGCGCAGAACGGCAGTCGAGCAGCGTCCATGTGCCGTCGCCATTGTCACCTTCCAGCATCCAGTCTGCAGGATCGCGCGTCGGTTCGCTCTTGCTGGCAGTAATGCCGTAAGCATTTACACGGACAGGCTGGTCATAGTTCACAAAGATGCTGACAGGCTCCGTAAAGTCAGCATGGTAGCACGTTGTACGGCTGCCGTCATTAATGCGCCCTATAAGCTCCGTACTTGCAAGGCCGATTGCAGTAGCATCGACAGAAGCAGGAGCCGTGAAGCACAAATCTTCCGCCTCGGCAATAGCAGCACCATAGAGCTCAAGCTCTGCAAGACGGACGCATGAAGAGGCAGATTCAGTGACCTGAAGACGGAATTGCCTGAAAAGCTTCGTCGTGGAAGTCGTATAAGTAAGCCGCCATCCGCGTGAAAGAAAAGCCAGAACCTTCGTCGAGATCTGCGTCTCCGTACCATCTTCGTCAATACCATACATTATAATATTCTGCGGGTCAAGCCCGGCATCGTCCGCACTGACGAGCGAATATCCAAGCAGCTTGACAGGAAGTGGTGTCCGAATGTCCCAGTAAAGATTATCCCCACTGATGGTAGAATACGTTGCACCGTCATTGTCAACAAGTGCAGAGGCATCGCTGCCATCGCTGGTTTTGACGGAAGATATCTCGGTAATGTCGGCGTAGGAAGCACCATAGTCGGGCGTCCCGAAGAGCTGCCACTGCGTTATCTCTGAACCTTCTTCACTGACAGTAAGACGATAATAGAGGTAAGGCGTGCCGGAATTGACGCGATAGACATTGGTGCAGTTGTCATAAGGGAAAACAGCATCCGTCTGTTGATCGATTACTTTCCAGACAGTGCCGGTGCTCAGTCCCTCCAATTTCCATGAAGTCGGTGCCTTCGACGCTGCATTGACAGTAATGCTGTAGGCAGTGAGTGCGTTGTTTCCTGCTGTCTTTACCGTAGTCGTAATGGGTGCAGTGAAGGCAGTCTCTCCGATATGGTCGACAAGAGCATCGTATCCATCCGAAATGGTTTCAATGCTTGCCGTCAGATCATAGTCGTCTATGCAACGGCCGAGCAACTGCCATTCAGAAAGCGAGAACTGTGTCTGGCCGTCATCATTATCGAAAAGCAGACGATAGAAAGTATAGTCCCTTGTCGTCGGCACCTCGGCAAAATAGCGTTCTCCCCGAACGCTGAATGTCGTATCGGACTCTGTGTGGAGCGTTTCCCATTTCTCTCCGTCATCGGAAGCTTGCAGCGACCATCCCCTTGCATCACCGTTCTCAATGCTCCCAGAGAAAAGCTGGTAGCCATAGATACGCATGGGCGATGGGCTTTGATACTGAACCCAAGTCTCTGTCCCTGCCTCTATATTGGCAGTGAAGGCCGTTGTAAGGTCATCGTCGACGAGAGCCTCGATTCCCTCAGCATCAAGGGACGTTGTGACCTTGCCGCCGCCGTTGGTCAGGTCGGCATAGACAGGATTGAAACTCTGGAATTGCCACCAGTTGACGGACGTCTGTCCTGTACCAGAAGAGACAAAGTAGATATCGTGGACACCCGTAACAGGCTGGTTAATTACCTTCCGCATAGTGTCCCATGTTCTGAGTGCCGTAAGTTCGCTGCCTTTGATGGAGCAGAGCAGTGTGCCTGTCTTGGTGTCGGGATGGTCGAGGTAGACATTGACGCTGGTAGCACCAAGCGTTATTTGCAGTCGCATGTCAATGTGCGAAGCAGCCTTGGTGCCGAAATCAACACGACGATAGCCAATATAGTTATTGTTCTTCATGCCACCTACCATGCCGCCGTCGTCATCGCCATTACCGCTGTAAACGACGGGAGCATTGCGGACATAGTTAAAATCCTCTGCCTGGTTCAGTGCGTAGGCATCATGGCTGTCCACGGCACCGAGGTGACAGTTGAAGGCAGCCGAGACACACGTCATATTACCATCGTTGCCAAAGCTTTTGTATTCAGAACCTTCGAGGTGCTTGAAGTCTTCCTCCGCCTTGGTGAGCCATGCAGAAGAGGTAATGCCGGATGAGTTGCGGTTGTTCCATGCATGATTTGCATTCTTTGCAATCCAGTCATAGTGCTGCGGAGCGTTGAAGTCCTCGGCATACTTGCGGATGTAGCGGAGCATGATGCCCTTGAAGTTCGTGAGGTCGCCGTTTACTGTCTGGCATACGTGTATGATACCCTTTGAGTTTGCCATGTTTGCCTCCGACCATTTGATGATGGCATCAGCATCATCCTTGAACATCTGGTCGCCGTAATGATTGTAGAGCATGATGGCCGCGCCGAGGCATGTTCCCTGATTGTATGTAGAAGCCCAGTAGTTGTAAGTCTTGCTTCCCTGGTCATAGCTGTCCCAAACCTTGCCTGTCGGTTTGCCGTTGGACATCTCGAAAAGTGTGTTGCGCTCAGCCAGATAAGTTTTCCTGGCCTTCTCATAGTAGCTGTCGTCTGCTTGTGCAATGGCAAGGTAGCAGGCACAGACAGCAGCAGGTCCGTTGATGCAGGAATTGGTGCCCTTGCTTGTGGAACTATGCTTCCACTGAAGGAGGTCGTTCCCATAGCAGTCTGCACGCCTGAACATGCCATCGAAGTTAGTCTTTGCCGTAGTCCGATACTTCGCAACTCCCGTAAGCAGGTAGGCACGGATACAGGCGATACACATCCAGGCTATGTCATCGTTATATTCGTTGTAGCCGCTCACGCCTTGTTGGTACCACGTGCCCTTGTTGCGTGCAATGAAGTTCGTGTACAAGTTTTCGAACATGGTCGCATACTGTTGGTCACCTGTCGTCTCGAGGGCATCAAGCACGATTTCAAACATCTCAGCGTCGCCCCACCAGCCGCCGTTGCCGATGACCCAGCCCGTGCCGGCCTGCTTGTAGGCACGAGCCTTCCACTTTTCCATCATGTCATCGCGCTTGTCTTTAGTGAATTCCCTCGCCATAGGTTCAACGACCTCTACCGTCCATGTGATGCGTTCAGGATTGATGCTGGTCGATGCTGCGGTATTGACGATGGTCAGATTGCTGCCTTCTGTCGCATCTACAGCTGCGGCAAGGGCATACCTGCGTGTCTTATTGAGGTAGATGTAGTATTGGTTCGCTGTGCCTTCCACGGGAACGAACTCCCAGGAGCCCCGTGAGGAGGCTGCCGTCCTGCTTGTCTGCCCGACGGTGCCCGATGTTGCAGAAGTAAGGCTGGCGAGATAAAGACCCGTATAGTCGTTGGTAAGGAAGAAAGTGTTGTCGTCCTTAGTGCTGAGTGTCCAGCGCTGTGAGTTGACGTTTGTCTCTGTCCAGAGAACGGCATTCTCGTTTTCATCAAGGGATGAATTCTTCACTAAAACGGACTTGCCTCTGTTGACGAGGCGGATGGTCTGTCCTGCTTCGAATGCTTCTGCACTGGTTGTTGTCACCATGAAGACAAGGACGGAAAGAAATCGGGATAGCTTCTTCATAATCGTTCTGTTTTACTTATTTTCATTAGTTTTACGTGCACAAAGATAGCGCTTTTTCGTAAAAAGAGCAAATATATAATATTAATGTGTCTCAATCGGGAAAGACGGACATCTCACATTTCTTGCAGTCGAAGTGAAGCCGGAAGCGCCGTCCGTCACCAAGGACAAGGTATAGCGGGTCTTTCCATTTCGCGTCAGAGTGCCTTCCTTGTTCCATGTTTCGCCTATTCGGGTGGTTCTCTTTCTTGCATTGTCCCCATGCGTGACGGATGCAGAAGCGGCAAGTCATGAGAGGCAGGCCTGTCTTGTCCGTAGATGGCAAGGCCACTTCGAGAGCAGGTTCCTCTACCTTGCAGTGAAGCTTTTCATAGAAATGTCTTGCCAGATGGTTCGAGACGTTGAGACGGAAATCCCTGACAGGAACGGCAGCATGAGGCACCGGGTCGGTGACGGGAGGCGGACTAAGGGGACTGTTAAGGGAACAGGCCGTTTCCTTCTTTCTGCCTTCCGTACTTTGTTCTTCAAATGACATGATTTCCCGTCTCCATCCTGCCAACGTACTGCGAGGAATGAACCAAGGCTGTGAGAAAAGTATCTTTATATCCGTGCAGATGTAGGGCGTGTCGCCGAGCTTGCCGAGGATATCGCGTATGGAGTCTGTCTGGTCGGTACGTGCCGGCTGATGCTCGGCAACGTATGTCCTGCTCTTCTGAAAGCCGTCGTCTGCACTGAATGTCAGGCTGAAGCCTTGCTCCGTCTCTTCTATTGTGAAGCGTGCTGGTATGCGTCGTTCCGCCGTCCGTCCGCTCATGGTGCGCTCCCATTGGCGGTCAAGGCTGCGCCAGAGTCGGTCGCCCTTCCTGATGTCCGGCATGGAGGCCGGGTAAAGATGATTGCCCTCGGCACGGTTCACGCGAAAGCCGTCAAGGCGACCTGAGGAGTTGAGGAAGCAGAAACCGTCGCCGTTGGTGAATGTTTCGGACGAGCTGACGACGATACATCCGCCGCGCACCTCCTTGACGTGTCCTGCCTCGCGCCCTCGGCTCTTCGGCGTGTCGGGCGACGCAAGGTCGTCTGTCCTGCCATGGAGGAAATAGTCGGTGCTGCCACGCGAGAAGGAACGCGAGAGGTCTGGCAGGAACGTGTAGGTCGACGTGCCGAAGGAGGAACGGACAAATTCCTGCCGGCGCTTCATGATGGCATCGAGTGCCTGGCGGTAGGCGGCCGTGACGTTCTTAACGTATGCCGCATCCTTCAGCCGTCCCTCAATCTTGAAGCTCCGTACCCCCGCATCGAGCATCTCCTCGAGGTAGGGCAGGCGGTTCATGTCGCGCAGGGAAAGCAGGTACTTGTCGCTAATGAGTGTCTTTCCCTCTGCATTGCGGAGGGAGAAGGGTAGACGGCAAAACTGTGCGCACTCGCCACGGTTGGCAGAGCGGCGGAAGCAGTACTGCGAGGCGTAGCATTGACCACTGTAGGAGACGCACAGGGCACCGTGGACGAAGGCCTCGAGGCTGACGTCGGGCACAGCCTCGTGGATGTGCCTGATCTGTCCGACCGTCAATTCGCGGGGCAAGACTACCTGGCAGAATCCCTGTTCTCTGAGCAACGCGACCTTCTCCGCTGTACGGTTGTCCATCTGGGTGCTTGCGTGGAGAGGAATGGGAGGCATTCCCTGTCCGTTGTCTCCGGGCGGGATTGTGCAAAAGGCCATGTCCTGGACGATGAGCGCGTCGACGCCGGCGCGATAGAGTTCCCATGCCAGGGTGCGGGCATCCTCCAGCTCGTGGTCGTAGAGGATTGTGTTGAGGGCGGCATAGACTTTTACTCCGAAGCGGCGGGCATGGTTGCAGAGGATGGCGATGTCCTCGACGGTATTGCCTGCGGCTGCCCTTGCTCCGAACCGCGATGCGCCGATGTAGACTGCATCTGCTCCGTGGCTGATGGCTTCAAGCCCGCAGGCAAGGTCCCGGGCCGGCGAAAGCAGTTCGACGGGGATTCTATCCGATTCCATTGGTGCCGCAGGGTGTCTTGGGGCAGACATAGTGGTTGAGCCAGTTCTGGAAGAGCAGGTTGCCGTGTGCCCGCCAGGTGACGACAGGTTCCTTCTCCGGGTCGTCGTCACGATAGTAGTTACAGGGCTTCTGGATGGGCAGTCCCTTGGCGAGGTCGCGCTTGTACTCCGCATCGAGCGTGAGAGGGGCGTATTCGGAGTGCCCCGTCACGTATATCTCGCGCCCTTCTCGTGCCATGACCATCGAGACACCGCTCTGCCGTCCTTCGGCAACAAGGGTCAGTCCGGGCACGGCAAGGACGTCCTCGCGCCGTATCTCGGTGTGCCTGCTGTGTGGCATGGGGAAGACGTCGTCGAAGCCGCGGAAGATGGGCAGTCGCGGCTGGAGCACCGTCTGGGGGAAGATGCCGAACATCTTCTGCGGAAGGGGGTGCTTGGGCACGCCGTAGTGGTAATAGAGTCCGGCCTGGGCTGCCCAGCAGATGTACATCGTGCTGGTGACGTGCGTCCTCGTCCATGAGAAGATGCCTGACAGCTCGTCCCAGTACGTCACGTCGCGATAGTCGAGGTGCTCTACGGGCGCGCCGGTGATGATCATGCCGTCGAAGGTCTCCTCGCGCATTGCCTCGAAGTCGCGGTAGAAGGCCTGCATGTGCTCGGCGGGCGTGTGCTTGCTCGTGTGGCTCCCGAGCTTCATAAAGCGGAGGTCAAGCAGCAGGGGCGTGTTCGACAGGAGGCGGACGAGGTCTGTCTCGGTCGCTATTTTCAAGGGCATGAGGTTGAGGACGGCGATGCGCAGCGGACAGATGTCCTGCGCACCGGCATGTCCGTTGCCTGACACGGAGATGCCCTCCTCTCTGAGGATGTCTATTGCGGGAAGTCTGTCGGGAAGTATCAGGGGCATGGTTCGTTTCGTTGCTTTCGGCTGCAAAGTTACGGAAAAACGAGCGAAGAGCCAAATTTATCCTGCCTTTTCCGCCTGGCAGCAAACCGCCTGGCAGTGCTCCCGATGCCCGAATGAGCCATCGCGCCATCAGGCGAAACCCACATCGGCCGCAAGGCGCAGGGACTGCAATCACGGCCTCGATTGACGGCAAAACCGATGTCATTCCCGACTGGTTTGCAGGAAATGAGGATATTTTTCGCCATTTCCTTTGCTTTGCAGCAGCTTTTTACTAACTTTGCATCATGTTAGTTCGTACATCAGATAGGGAGACAAGCAGATATCGCACTCATCTTGCCTATAGGAAAGACGGAATCTTCCCTATAGCAAAGATTGCATGTTCCCTATAGGAAAGATATGATGTTGCCTATAGGAAAGATAGACAGAAAATATAATAACCAAAACATGAAGAGCCATGGCATTCTTTAAGAAGATTTACAAGACAGTGAGCGGACTGTGGTATCCGGAGTCAATACTTGTAGGGAAACCCGTGACGACGGACCAGGTAGCACAGCGGCTGGCCCGGGAATCCACCGTATCGAAAGCCGACGTAAAGGCAGTGCTGGAAGGCCTGTCCGGCGTACTGGGGGACTACATGGCGCAAGGCCGCTCGGTACAGCTGGACGGCATCGGCTCCTTCTTCTTCCAGTCGGTAAGCAAAGGCAACGGTGTGAAAACCCCGGAAGAAGTGACGGCCAGCCTCATCCGCGGCATAAAAGTCCGCTTCATCCCCGAAACCAAGTTCGCCACAGACGGGCGCGGAGCCAGGAAAGGACGGCAGGGACGGCGCGTGCTGACGGACGTGGACGTAGACTGGGTGGACGTCTCCGACATAGAAAGCTGACACGGAAAACCGAAGGAGGGCACGTCCGTTCGTTCGGACATGCCCTCCATCTTCCTGAGCGATAGACGGGACTCGAACCCGCGACCCTCGGCTTGGGAAGCCAATGCTCTA
>JAFLUV010000084.1 GCA_022508635.1 Prevotellaceae bacterium | reverse complement strand
AGGCTGGTGCCAAGAAGGTTGTTATCTCTGCTCCCGCAGGCAACGACCTCCCCACTATCGTTTACAACGTTAACCACAATACTCTGAAGAAGGAAGATACCGTTATCAGTGCTGCTTCCTGCACAACGAACTGTCTGGCTCCCATGGCTGCTGCTTTGAACGCTTATGCTCCCATCCAGAGCGGTATCATGAGCACAATCCATGCTTACACGGGCGACCAGATGATTTTGGACGGTCCTCAGCGCAAGGGTGACCTCCGTCGTAGCCGCGCAGGTGCATGCAACATCGTTCCTAACAGCACTGGTGCAGCCAAGGCAATCGGTCTGGTTATCCCTGAACTGAACGGCAAGCTTATTGGTTCTGCACAGCGTGTTCCCACTCCCACTGGCTCTACTACCATTTTAGTTGCTGTCGTTAAGGGTAAGGACGTTACTGTTGAGGGTATCAATGCTGCCATGAAGGCTGCTGTTACAGAGAGCTACGGCTACACAGAGGATCAGATTGTTAGCAGCGACATCATCGGTATGAAGTATGGCAGCCTCTTCGACGCTACTCAGACAATGGTTAGCAAGATTGACGAGGAGACCTATCAAGTACAGGTTGTTAGCTGGTATGATAACGAGAACAGCTACACCAGCCAGATGGTTCGCACCATTAAGTATTTTGCTGAGCTTTAATCGTTTCCGACTATACCAGGTCGATATTTAGACGAGTAAATGAAGAGGATGTGTCGCAGACAGGCGGCATATCCTCTTTGCGTTTTCTACGCATCCTACCATACCTTTCCGTATCTGGGGAATAAATGACTGTCCAGTATAATGTTCTTTCTGCAAGTGAAAAATAAGATGCTTCTGGCAGAAAAATAAGGAAGTGCGGCGCAGAGTGGTAAAAAATTAGTATCTTTGCAGAAAATAAAACTAAAAATATGAGATACGACTTTGATGAAATTGTTCCGCGCAAAGGGACAGATGCGATTAAGATAGACAGGGTGAAGAATGAATGCGGCAGTGATGACCTCATCCCGATGTGGGTGGCAGATATGGACTTCCGCACACCTCCTTTCGTTATAAATGCTATAAGTAAGCGTTTGGAACAGGGCATTCTTGGCTATACTTGCCAGAATCCGCCTTATTACGAAAGCATCTGTCGCTGGAACAAGGCGCAGTATGATGTAGATATCACACGTGAGATGATCTGCTATGTGCCTGGCGTAGTGAGTGCCATTTTTCTTGCTGTCCAGGCTTTCACTGACAAGGGCGATAAAGTTCTTATCCAAGAGCCTGTCTACCATCCTTTCAGTTTTGTTCCCGAAGCTTGTAAACGCCAAGTTGTACAGTCTTCCTTACGCCGTACGGAGGCCTCTTTCACGATGGACTTTGATGCTCTTCGTCAGGACATCAAAGGTTGCCGAATGATGGTGCTTTGCAACCCTCACAATCCTGGAGGTATCTGCTGGTCGAGGGAAGATTTGCAACAAGTGGCACACATCTGTGCAGAGGAAGGTGTCGTTGTTGTGAGCGACGAGATACATTGCGACATGCTTTATCATGGACGTAAGCATATTCCTTTTGCCAGTGTCAGCGATGAAGCCAGACGCATCAGTATCACTTTGCAGGCTCCCACCAAAACCTTCAACATGCCTGGTATTGTGGCGAGTCATGCGATTGTCTACGACGAAGGACTTCGTCAGCAGTATTTCAACTATATTTGGGGAACGGACCAAGACCTTGGCAATGTCTTTGCCTGTGATTGCGTAATGGCATGTTACAGCGATGAAGGTCGCGAATGGAAGCAGCAGATGCTTGATTATGTGCAGGGCAATATTGATCTGCTTGTCAGTCGTCTTGCGGCTGAGTGTCCTCGCATTCGTCCCATTGTGCCTGATGCCAGCTATCTTGTCTTTTTGGATTGTACAGAGTTGGGTTTCAAGACGCAAGGCGAACTGGAAAAATTCTTTGCTTTCGATGCCAAAATCGGCATGAACTCAGGAGTGATGTTTGGCAAAAGCGGCTTTGGCTTCATGCGCATGAATCTCGGATGTCCGCGCTCTGTGGTGAATGAAGCTATTGACAGAATTGTTACAGCCTTGAAAGGAATATGAGGGGTGTGTACTCCTGTGAACGGAGACCTGTCTAAAAGAAAAAAGTCGGGGTGACCCGACTCGAACGGGCGACCACCTGGTCCCAAACCAGGTGCGCTACCAACTGCGCTACACCCCGATGCTCCGTCGCTATGGTGCGAAAAGCAGTGCAAAGGTACGTTTTTTCCCCGAACTATGCAAGAATACAGGGCATAAATTCTAATTTTTGTGCAGTAAGTTCTTTTCATATCATAATAATATAATGTTTATGGAGGCTATTTCGTAACTTTGCAAGAGAAGAGAGTAAAATAAACTGATAGAATAAAAATTGAATACAATGAAAAAGTACAATTTCAATGCCGGTCCATCGATCCTTCCTAAAGAAGTAATGGAAGCAACGGCAGCAGCCTGTCTTGAATTTGAAGGTAGTGGTCTTTCTTTAATGGAGACAAGTCATCGTGCGAAAAACTTCCAGCCTGTAGTCGACGAGACCGTGGCTCTGTTCAAAGAACTACTCAGCATTCCCAGTGGCTACAGCGTCATCTTCTTGGGTGGCGGTGCAAGCTTGGAATTTTGTATGGTACCATACAACTTCCTTGAAAGGAAGGCTGCCTATCTCAATACTGGCGTATGGGCAACAAAGGCGGCAAAGGAGGCTAAGCTTTTTGGCGAAGTAGTGGAAGTTGCATCCAGTGCTGACAAGAATTTTACCTATATTCCTAAGAATTTTACTGTCCCGACAGATGCGGACTATTTCCATATTACGAGCAATAACACTATCTACGGAACGGAGATTTTGAAAGATTTTGATAGCCCTGTTCCCATGATTGCTGATATGAGCAGTGACATTTTCTCTCGTCCTGTTGACGTGAGCAAGTATGGTATGATATATGGCGGTGCCCAGAAGAACCTGAGTATGGCGGGCGTGACTTTCTGTATTATCAAGGAGGATTTGCTTGGCAAGGTGAGTCGTCCTATCCCGACAATGCTCGACTACCGCACGCATATCAAGAAGGGTAGTATGTTCAACACTCCTCCTACAGTGCCTATTTACTGCGCACTGCAGAACCTTAGGTGGATTAAGAAGCAAGGTGGTGTAGAAGCAATGGAGAAACTTGCCATCCAGCGTGCTGAGATTGTATATGGCGAGATAGACCGCAACAAACTTTTCATTGGTACAGCAGAGGAAGACAGCCGCTCTCGCATGAATATTACTTTCGTGCTTAAGCCCGAGTACCAAGAACTGCAAGACGAGTTTATGGCTTTTGCAACTAGCAGAGGAATGGTCGGTGTGAAGGGACATCGCGATGTAGGTGGCTTCCGTGCAAGCTGCTATAATGCTATGACCATCGAAGGTTGCCAAGCTCTTGTGGCCTGCATGAAGGAATTTGAAGCACAACACTAATTTTTCCCTATTCATACTATGAAAGTACTTGTTGCAACAGAGAAACCATTCAGTAAGGTTGCTGTGGATGGTATTAAGGCAGTGACGGATGCTGCTGGATATGAGTTGGTCTTACTTGAAAAATACACAGAGAAGGAGCAACTACTTGGTGCCGTAAAGGATGTTGATGCCATGATTATCCGTTCTGACAAAGTTGATGCCGAGGTGTTGGATGCAGCAAAGCAACTGAAGATTGTGGTACGTGCCGGTGCTGGTTATGACAACATTGATCTTGCTGCTGCCACTGCACACAAAGTTGTTGCCATGAACACCCCTGGTCAGAATGCTAATAGTGTGGCTGAACTTGTGTTCGGTCTTCTCGTCTTTGGTGTTCGCAATTTCTTTAATGGCACCAGCGGAACAGAGTTGAAGGGGAAAAAGTTAGGTATCTTGGCATTTGGTAATGTTGGTCGTAATGTGGCACGTATTGCTGAAGGATTCGGCATGGAGATTGCTGCCTATGATGCTTTCTGTCCTGCAGAAGCTATTGAGGCTACTGGCGTGAAGGCAGTGAAGAGTCAGGAAGAGCTCTTTGAAACGTGCGACATCGTTTCTCTCCATATTCCTGCTACGCCTGAGACGAAGCAGAGCATTAATTACGAGCTTGTTGGCAAGTTGAAGAAAGGTGGTATTTTGGTCAATACAGCCCGTAAGGAAGTGATTGACGAGCCTGGTCTTATCAAACTTATGGAGGAGCGTACCGACTTGAAGTATCTGACGGACATTAAGCCTGATGCGGATGCAGAATTTGCCGAGAAGTTAGCGGGTCGTTACTTTGCTACACCGAAGAAGATGGGTGCGCAGACAGCCGAGGCTAACGTCAACGCAGGAATTGCAGCAGCCAATCAGATTGTTGGCTTCCTACGCGATGGTATCACTAAATTCCAAGTTAATAAGTAATGGCAACGATAAAACCTTTCAAGGGACTACGTCCGCCGAAGAAACTTGTAGAACAAGTAGAGAGTCGTCCCTATGATGTCCTTGACTCTGAGGAGGCACGTGCTGAGGCTGGCGATAACGAGATGTCGTTTTATCACATCATTAAACCTGAGATAGACTTTCCCGTTGGCACAAGTGAGTACGATTCTTGTGTCTATGAAAAAGCTGCAGAAAACTTCAAGACGTTCCAAGAGAAGGGCTGGCTTAAGCAGGATGCCCAGGAAATGTATTATATCTATGCTCAGACGATAGGAGACTCGCCGCTTGGTGGACTGCAGGGTCTTTCTGGCAAGACACAGTACGGACTTGTTGTGGCAGCTGCCGTAAAGGACTATATGAACGGGGTTATCAAAAAGCATGAACTGACACGTCGTGACAAGGAAGAGGATCGCATGAAGCATGTCCGTGTGAACGATGCTAACCTTGAGCCTGTTTTCTTCGCTTATCCCGATAATGTGGTACTTGATGAACTCGTGAATCGCATTGCTGCTACAGAGCCGGAATATGATTTCGTTGCACCTATTGATGGTTTTCGACATCAGTTGTGGCTGGTGAATAATCCTGTTGATATCCGTACTATTACGGAAACTTTCACTACTATACCTTATTTATATATAGCAGATGGACATCACCGCAGTGCAGCAGCAGCCCTCGTTGGTGCAGAGAAGGCAAAGCAGAATCCCACTCATCAGGGCAACGAAGAGTATAACTATTTCATGGCAGTCTGCTTTCCTGCCAGCCAGCTTACCATTCTTGACTACAATCGCGTTGTCAAGGATTTGAACGGCATGACCGATGAAGAGTTCCTGAATAAGCTTTCTGATAAGTTCATTGTTTCCGCTAAAGGCTCAGAACCTTACCGCCCGGCTAAACTGCATGAGTTCAGCCTTTATCTGAGTGGTATCTGGTACAGCCTAAGCCTGAAAGAGGGCTTTGCCAATGAGGATGACCCTATTGGAAGCCTTGACGTGAGTATAAGCAGTCGCCTTATTTTGGATGAACTGCTTGGTATCAAAGATTTGCGTAGCGATAAGCGCATAGACTTTGTTGGCGGTTTGCGTGGCTTGGACGAATTGCAACGGCGTGTAGACAGTGGAGAAATGAAGATGGCATTAGCTCTCTATCCCGTCAGCATGAAGCAAATCATGAACATTGCAGACAGTGGTAACATCATGCCACCCAAGGCAACGTGGTTCGAGCCAAAGCTACGCTCAGGTCTCGTCGTGCATAAGCTTAGTTAATGACAGACGTTTACAAGACCATAACCGACAAAAGCGAGTGTACTTACACTGAACTCAGGAGTAAGTTCCTCGCTTTTGCGCATCCGGTCAATACGGTGGAGCAGGCTATGGCACTTGTGGATCAGTATCAGAAAAAGTATTATGATGCTCGCCATATCTGCTGGGCATATATGATTGGTGCAGAACGTGATACGTTTCGATCCAATGATAACGGTGAGCCGAGCGGCACTGCTGGCAAGCCAATTCTCGGGCAAATCAACTCGGCTGGGCTGACAGACATCATAATCCTCGTAGTTCGCTATTTTGGAGGTGTCAAACTTGGCACGAGTGGCCTTATTGTTGCCTATCGTACGGCGGCAGCCGGGGCTATTGCTTCTGCTACCATTGAGGAACGTCAGGTAGAGGCCGAGTATGAGTTTTCGTTTGAGTATCCCCTGATGAATGCTGTGATGAAGGTTGTTCGCGACATGGAGGCACGTATCCTTTCGCAGACCTATGACATAGATTGCCAGATGCGTCTCAGTATTCGTAAAGGGAGTCTTGAAGAACTCAAGACACGTCTTGCGAAAGCCTTGTCACCATTCTAATCCTCTGGCGTTGGAGACGCTGAATCCACGAATCCAAAATGTAAAATTTTAATACCCATGAAACGTTTTTTTCTCTTTTTGACCTGTCTGCTCTCAGCAGGAATCGTAAGTGCTCATACAGAACGTGTGACTATTCAGGGTGATCACGGCAAGTTGGTGGCAGAACTACAGACTCCTGACGTGATGCCCCAAAAGTGTCCCATTATTATCCTTTGTCACGGTTTCACTGGCAACAGAAACGGTGGTTTAGAGGAAAGTATTGCTAGTTCATTGGTATCACTGGGCATTGCCAGCATTCGCTTTGATTTCAACGGGCACGGCGAAAGTGAGGGCGATTTCCAGCAGATGACAGTTCCCAACGAGATAGAAGACGCTCGCCATGTGTATGACTGGGTGAAGGCGGATGGTCGCTTTGGTCGCATTGGCATTGAGGGGCATTCGCAGGGTGGCGTTGTAGCGGCCATGCTGGCTGGACAGCTGGGCAAGAAGGCACTGAAGGGTGGTGTCGTACTATTGGCTCCTGCAGGTGTATTGCGTGATGATGCCATTCGTGGAAATGTGCCAGGTCAGTCTGGCGACTATGGTGACCCACAGGATCCACCAGAGTATGTCGAGGTATGGGGGCATCGCTTGGGACGAGATTACATTAAGACTGCCTTTTGGCTTCCCATCTATGAGACGGCTGCAGGCTATAGTGGATCCGCCTGCATCATTCATGGTACTTCTGATCGCACAGTGCCATACACTTATGGCCTGCGTTTTCATCAGCTATGGAAAAAGAGTGAATGGCATTTGCTTGACCATTATGACCATGGTTTCAGTCCTCATCCTGAGGAGGCGGTAAGGCTTGCCGTGACTTTTTTTGCAAAGCAGTTGAGCCGCTGATGCTATTGATAGGGTGTTTCCACAATTGTTGAATGCCTATGTTTATGAAGTACCTAAGAGATGCATGGAATCTATACTATGACGGCTTTCGCAGCATGACGCTGGGGCGTACTTTGTGGGCTATCGTATTTGCCAAGCTGTTCATCATCTTTATTGTTTTAAGGATATTCTTCTTTCCTGATTATATTAAAGAGCATGTGCGCGAAGGTGACGAATCGGAGTTCGTTGCTTCGAAGCTCTTGGATGACTTAAACTAACATTACATATATCATGAATCATTTGTTAAGCATAGATGTGACGATGGTAGACTGGGCAAGGTCGCAGTTCGCTTTGACGGCCATCTACCACTGGCTGTTTGTTCCCCTGACTCTTGGTCTCGCCGTAGTCATGGGCATTATGGAAACGTTGTACTATACGAGCGGAAATGAGTTTTGGAAGCGAACTGCTAAGTTTTGGCAACGGCTTTTTGGTATTAACTTTGCAATGGGTGTGGCAACAGGCCTTATCTTAGAGTTTGAGTTTGGAACAAATTGGAGTAACTATAGTTACATCGTGGGCGATGTCTTTGGTGCACCGTTGGCTATTGAGGGCATTGTGGCATTCTTCATGGAGTCTACTTTCGTGGCCGTAATGTTCTTTGGATGGGAAAAGGTCTCCAAGGGCTTTCACTTAGCTTCTACTTGGCTTACGGGTATAGGTGCTACTCTTTCGGCTTGGTGGATACTGGTTGCAAATGCATGGATGCAGTATCCAGTAGGACAGGCCTTCAATCCTGACACTATGCGTAACGAGATGATCAGTTTCCAGGATGTAGCTCTCTCACCGGTAGCGGTCGATAAGTTCATACACACGGTTCTTTCGGCTTGGGTGCTCGGAGCTGTTTTTGTGGTGGGTGTCAGTAGTTGGTATTTGCTGAAGCAACGTCATGTAGAGTTTGCCCGCAAGAGCCTTAATGCTGGTGCTGTCTTTGGTGTGGTCGCTTCAGTGCTGATCATGGTGTCTGGTGACCATTCTGCATACACTGTTGCCCGGACGCAGCCTATGAAGCTGGCGGCGATGGAGGGGCTTTACAAAGGAGGCACTGACCAGTCTTTGACACTCGTTTCCAGTATTAGTCCTTTTCGGCAGCCTGACTATGAGGGGCTGGATGAGCCGCCATTCAAGGTGGGTGTTCCCTATGCCTTGTCGTTTTTGGCTACGCATGACTTCCATGGTTATGTGCCGGGAGTACGTGATTTGCTGGACGGATATACAAGGGCTGACGGTACGCATGAGTTGTCGCTGGAAGAAAAGATAGGGCGTGGACAGAATGCCATCATGGCTTTGCAGGAGTATCGCAGGGCAAGGAAGGATGGAGCCTCTGGGGATGCCCTTGCCGTGCTGGGCAACAGGATACAGGAGGACATGCCTTACTTCGGTTACGGCTATGTGAGGGATCGATCTCAAGTTGTGCCTTACATTCCGGTCTGTTTCTATGCTTTCCGTGTGATGGTGGGAGGCGGCTGTCTGTTCCTTTTGTTGTTTGTGCTACTTTTGTATTTCCTTCGTCGAGGAGACTTGATGGAGAGGCGTTGGCTTTTGTGGACTGCTCTTTGCTGTATCCCGCTTTCCTATATCACGAGCGAGGCAGGATGGTTGGTGGCAGAGTTCGGCCGTCAGCCCTGGGCTATCCAGGATATGTTGCCTACGTGGGTAGGTGTCAGCCAGTTGGGTTCGCATACGGTAATGCTTACGTTCCTGCTCTTCCTCGTGCTTTTTACTGTTTTGCTGGCGGTGGAGATCAATATTATGTGTAAAGCAATCAAGAAAGGACCACAGTTATGACTTATGTTTTTCTTCAGCACTACTGGTGTTTTGTCGTTGCCTTGTTGGCGTCTTTGCTTGTCTTCCTGATGTTTGTTCAGGGAGCCAACACGCTTATCTTTTCGCTTGGACGTACGGAGGAGGAGCGTCGTTTGATTGTCAATTCAACGGGACGCAAGTGGGAATTTACCTTTACGACGCTTGTTACTTTTGGAGGAGCGTTTTTCGCTTCGTATCCGTTATTCTATTCTACCAGCTTCGGTGGTGCCTACTGGCTTTGGATGATTATCCTTTTTTCCTTTGTCCTGCAGGCTGTCGGCTATGAGTTCCAGAACAAAATGGGAAATCTGTTCGGTGCGAAGACGTTCCGGTGGATGCTTGTCTTGAATGGTATTCTCGGTCCGTTGCTTTTAGGCGGTGCGGTTGCTACTTTCTTTACAGGTTCTAACTTCATCGTGGAGCGTGACAATATCCTTAATTCCGTGTGCGGAGGACATGGTTCCACCGTCATCATCAGTCGCTGGGCGAATAGTTCGCACGGGCTTGATGCCTTGCTCTGTCCATGGAATGTTATCCTGGGTCTTGCCATAGTCTTTCTGACGCGTGTATTAGGTTGTCTGTATGTCCACAAGCAGGTGGACGATGCGGCGTTCGACTGTCATCGTCTTATCATGCGTTCCCTTGTGTGCAGTACATGGATGTTCCTCGTCCTCTTTGTTGTTTTTCTGGTGCATATCCTTACGTGCGAAGGGTTTGCAGTGGATCCTCAGACGGGGAATATCTATATGGAGCCGTACAAGTACCTGCACAATCTGTTGGAAATGTGGCCTTTGGCGGTGGTGCTCATTACCGGTATTGGGCTGGTGCTCTCCGGCATACTGCGGTCAGTACTGCAAAAGGAGTACAGGCATGGTTTCTGGGTCGTCGGCTTTGGTACTGTCCTCACTGTGACGGTTCTGCTCCTGCTTACCGCTTGGAATGATACGGCCTACTATCCTTCCACGGCAGACCTTCAGTCGTCCCTTACGATGCAAAACTCCTCGAGCAGTGAGTTCACCCTCCGTACCATGTTCTACGTTTCCCTGCTCATTCCCTTCGTTCTAGCTTACATTGTCTATGCCTGGCGGAGCATTGACGCGAAGAAAATCACCATTGAGGAAATCAATGAGGGAAGCGAACATGCATATTGATAGAACACAAAAACAAAATTAATAAAATGAGTAAGACGCAACACGTCATTGTAGCGATGCTGTGCCTGTTGGGCTGTACGGCAGGAGTCAGTGCCCAAAACAAAGTCAGTTTTGACAAGGATAAACTCTACAAGATTGTGCT
>JAFLUV010000083.1 GCA_022508635.1 Prevotellaceae bacterium | reverse complement strand
ATACTAGCCTGTCACGCTAGGGGTCGCGGGTTCGAGTCCCGTCCGCACCGCAAAAGAGTCTTCCATCATCAAGGAAGACTCTTTGTTTTATACCCTAAAATGCATGACGTTTGAAAAGGAATCAATTGCACTTATATCAATGCCTCCCATTCCTCTTCTGCCTGTTTGAGCTGAGTCTTCAGACGGCTGTGCTTTTCGTAGAGTGATGGATTCTGACTGCCTTCCGGCGTTGACATCTGGTCTTCAAGGATGCGAATGGCGGCTTCAAGCTGCGTCACTCTCTCCTCTGCCTCTTGCAGTGCCTTCTCGCGCTTCTTCTGTTCTCGTGCTTGTGCCTTCTGTTCGGCATAGGAGAGAGCACCAACATTGGATGCCTGTTTCTCGTCCTCTTCTCTCTGCGTGGATGGAGTAACCTTTGTATTCAGCTGGCTGAGATTTTCGATGTTTTTGCTTCTGAGGAAGTCGTATATGCCACCCAAATGCTCGCGCACCTTGCCGTCGCCAAATTCGTAAACCTTCGTGACAAGACCATCAAGAAATTCGCGGTCATGGCTTACTACGATAACAGTTCCGTCGAAATCGCGTATGGCTGCTTTAAGGACGTCCTTCGAACGCATGTCCAGATGGTTGGTAGGTTCGTCAAGGATGAGACAGTTGACGGGTTCGAGCAGGAGCTTAATCATTGCCAGCCGGGTACGTTCGCCACCAGACAGAAATTTCACCTTTTTCTCGCCAGCTTCGCCACCGAACATGAAGGCACCCAAAATGTCACGTATCTTGAGGCGAATCTCACCCTTTGCTACGCGGTCGATGGTGTCGAAGACGGTGTACTCTCCTTCAAGCATTTGTGCTTGGTTCTGGGCAAAGTAGCCAATCTGCACATTATGTCCTACCTTGAGCGTACCGTCGAAGGGAATCTCGCCCATAATACACTTTACGAGAGTTGTCTTGCCCTCACCGTTACGTCCTACGAACGCTACCTTCTCTCCTCTTCTTATCGTCAGGTTTACACCGCTGAATACACAATGTTCGCCATAGTTCTTGCCCACCTCGTCGCAAATGACCGGAAAGTCTCCGCTGCGCACCGAGCACGTGAAGCGCAAGTGCAAGGCACTATTATCTACTTCGTCCACCTCTATGGGCACAATCTTCTCAAGTTGCCTTATCTTCTGTTGTACTTGTACAGCCTTAGTGGCTTGGTATCGAAAACGTTCGATAAAGGCACGGGCATCGGCTATCTCTTTCTGCTGATTCTCCAAGGCACGCAGTTGCTGCTTTCGTCGCTCGGCATGGAGGGTGACGTACTCGTCATACTTGACTTTGTAGTCGTATATCTTGCCGCAACTGATTTCGATGGTACGGTTCGTCACATTATTTATAAATGCACGGTCATGGCTGACCAGCACAACGGCATTGGCACTTGTAGAAAGGAAGTTTTCCAGCCACTGGATACTCTCAATGTCGAGGTGGTTTGTTGGTTCATCGAGCAAAAGGACATCGGGGTGTTGCAGCAAGAGCTTTGCCAGTTCGATACGCATGCGCCAGCCTCCACTGAATTCCTTTGTCGGGCGATCAAGGTCTTCCCTGCGAAAGCCAAGTCCCTGCAACGTCCGCTCCAGATCGGCCTGATAGTTCATGCCACCCATAATCTGGAATTGCTCGTTCAGATGCGTAAAGCGTTCCACGAGTGACATGTATGTATCACTCTCATAGTCTGTGCGATTTGCAAGTTGTGTATTGAGTCTGTTTAGTTCTTCTTCTATTTCGGTGATGTGCTCAAAAGCACGTCCGGCTTCCTCGCGTACAGTATGCTCGTCGCTGAGTACCATCACCTGCGGCAGGTAGGCTATCGTTGTGTCGCGTGGCACGCTGACTGTTCCGCTTGTAGGCTGCTGTAGGCCGGCAATAATTTTCAGCATCGTGCTCTTTCCTGCACCATTCTTGCCGACCAGTGCAATACGGTCGTTGTTGTTTATCACGTAGCTGACGTCCGTAAAAAGCGGTCGTGCGCTGAACTCAACACTTAAATTGTCTATCAATACCATAATTTAGTCGTGTTTGCTAATGCTGCTACCTGACCTGCAAAGATACTGCTTTTTTGTTTCCCTGCCAAATTTTAATGCGGAATCTTATTTACAGACAGTTGCGAAGATGTCCATGATAATTACTTTTTAAATGATGAAATTGGGTTAATTATTATTAAATGTAATCTGTCGATGTATCTCTTTCTGTGTCTTTTTCGTATCTTTGTAGGCACGATCGTATATATAATCACTTTATACAACATTATTCCTATGAAAAAGAAATCTATTCTCCTTGTCATGCCGGCAATGGCTGTTTTAGTGCTGAGCATGAACAGTTGCGGAGGTAAACAGGAAGAGAAAGGTACAACAAAGCAAGAAGCGTCCAAGGAATTGACGGCATCTAAACAGAAAGAAGAGCCAGCCGGTGACATCTTCTTCTACACCAGTCGTCATCGTGCAGACAAGTACGTGCCTACCGAGGAGAAAATGGGCTTCGGATCACAGATACAGAGTATCAACACAAATGAGTTTATGGGTAACACGAGTTTGCGAGAGGTTTGGGTAAGCCCGAATATCAAACATATTGCCAACAATGCTTTCGAGGGTTGCACTTCGCTGGAGAAAGTACATTTCCAAGGAGACATGCCGGTTATCAATGACGAGGCCTTCAAGGGATGTACCTCGCTGAAGAATCTCCAGGTAGATGTCTACACCATCGGACTTGATGCTTTCCGTGGCTGCACTTCGCTGGAGACGGCACGTTTCGGCGAACATATCTACTGGATACGCGAGGGAGCCTTTGGCGGTTGCCGCAAGCTACGCAGTGTGCTTATGGCTATCACGATGCAGAAGCTTGAGAATGGTGCCTTCGATGGCTGTACGAACATTGAGGAGTTTTCCGTTCCCAACGACTTCAAGAACCGTATGTTCGGACTTATTCCTTCTGCATCAAAGTGGAAGAAGATCTATCTGCTCAGCACTGAGTACTATGCCATGCCCAAGAACTGCACGCCTGTCAAGGGCTGTACGCTCTACGTGCCTGATGCCTTCCTTGCCAAGTTCCAGGAAGATGCCGGGTGGTCGCAGTTCGGTAGCATTCAGCCGCTCAGCAAGAGCAAGTACTTTACTGCCGAGGGTTTCTTGAAGTAATGAGCTCGTACATGGCAAACTCCTTTTAGGAAAGCAGGGAATATTCCCTGCCAAATATCACAAAGAGCAACACTCTCCTGTATGGAAGGTGTTGCTCTTTGTATTGGTAGGGTGCTTTTTTTATTGCGTCGGAAGGTACTATTTTGCAGAACGAAGTCCAGATTCGTGATAATGTCTTTATACGGGATGATTAAGAATCTTCATTTTTTCTGACTCAAACTCCTCTTGAGTCAAGATACCTGAGTCAAGCAGTTCCTGTAGTTGATATAGTCTTGCAGCAATGTCTGTTGCCGATGATGTGGCATGTGATACGTTCTGAGCCGATATCATGTCCCTTGCAGGTGTTTCCTGCGTAACAATCTCCTCAATGTTATTGCTTGAGTACTTGTCTAAAGCATCTTGAAATGCTTTACGAAACTCATAAGGTTTTTCTATATTGGGAATTCGATTCAAAGTACCTCCCGTGCCTCGATACTCAAGGGTTCCGCTACCCAAAAGGCGATCCCAAATCCCTTGACTGACGGATACAGTCTCTACTTTACGAAGATTTAGCTCCAGTGTGGTGCGACGAATAATCCCTGTCTTGGTAATAAGTCGCTGTGTGGTTACGGCAACCTCGTCCGTAACATATTTGATATAAGTGATTATAAGGCATATAAATCCGAATCCGATTAAATAGAATCTCATGAAGTTCATGAAAAGCCTAAAGTCTGCCCTTGAAAATCCGAAGGCACGACCATTGGGCTCTGCAATGCAAGCTAACAAGCCTATTATGATAAGAATAACAGGACCGATCCAGATACTCCAATGATAATGAGCTTCGTAAAGAACCTTTTCGCCCTTTACAAGATTTGAATTAACGTAACTTCTCATAAAATAGATTGTTTTACTCTTTTCTGCCGATGCCTCCACTATTTCCGGCGGTTAGTTCTTGAAACAAGAAAGCATGGAGTGAATTAACAGTTTATTTTAACCTGGATTCTGGAAATACCCCTGAGGAATAAACGAATAACTATAACCTCATACTTGTATATGGTGACTTCGTAATTTAGAGTATCGGAAAGCATACATCATATTCACAAGATGATCGTTATGTTGACTCGCCCCCTCGTAAGTTTTCCAGACTTAAAGGCAAAGACTATTAACGCTTTCTTGGTTTTGGGCTATCATTCATTGAAATCTGAGGATTCCGTATAAACGTTCCAAAAATGTTGCAAAGATATAAAAAAAGTAAGAAACAGATATCGGTTTCATAAAATAAATTGTTACTATCTGGTAAAACTCCTTTATGTTTTGCTGCCTTTTAATTACTGGACAACCATTCTTTTGTTTATCAAACGAGGACTTTTCCTCTATCAAAATCAGTAGGAATAAGGGCTGATACATGTTTATCATACAACAAATGGCAGTCATCCGTATGATGTTTCTCAATGATACTTTTGGATACTGCTAAAACTATGTGAATCGGTTGAAAAAATGATAAAGAAAGATTACTTCTTACACAAAGTAAACTAATCTCTATAGGCCATTATAAAACATTCGTGCCGGATTGACCATTTGGTCAGTCCAGCACGGATGTTTTGTGTTTCTAAGTAAGCAACCTGCTATACTTAGCAGAGAGCTTGCGTGTCGAGGGCAATCATCAGCTCCTCGTCGGTGGGGATGCAGCAGACGGTGACAGGGCTGTCGTCGGTGCTGAGGACGGCTTCCGTGGCGCGGCAGTTGCGGTTCTTCTCGCGATCCATCCTGATGCCCATGTACTCGAGGCCGCTCGTGGCTCCTTCGCGCACTTCCCACTGGTTCTCGCCGGCACCGCCTGTGAAGAGGATGATGTCGACACCACCCATTGCGGCTGCATAGGCTCCGATGTACTTCTTGATGCGGTAGACGTACATCTCCTTTGCCAGCCGTGCCTTGTCGTTGCCCGATGCGATGCCAGCGAGGATGTCGCGGAAGTCGCTGCTCAGCTCGCTCACTCCGGCAAGGCCCGACTTCTTGTTCAGCAGGTCGGAGATGCCCTTCGTGTCAAGGCTCAGCTTGTCCATCAGGTAAGTGACGGCTCCGGCATCGATGTCGCCGGAGCGCGTGCCCATGACGAGGCCTTCCAGAGGCGTGAGCCCCATGGAGGTGTCCATGCACTTGCCGTGCTTGACGGCTGCGACGGAGGCACCGTTTCCGATGTGGCAGGTGATGATGCGCTTCTCTTCAGGCTTGCAGCCAAGGAACTCGCAGACGCGGCGGCTGACGTACCGATGGCTGGTGCCGTGGAAGCCGTAGCGCCGCACGCCGTACTTCGCGTAGAGCTCGTAGGGCAGGGCGTACATGTAGGCATAGTCGGGCATAGTCTGGTGGAAGGCTGTGTCGAAGACACCCACCTGCGGTATCTCGGGCAGCAGTGCCGATACGGCATTCACGCCCTTGATGTTGGCAGGGTTGTGCAGGGGAGCCAGGTCGTTGCAGGCAGCAAAGGCTTCCATTACCTCTGGCGTAAGCCTGACGGACAGGTTGAACCTCTCGCCGCCGTGCACCATGCGGTGGCCGACGGCATCCAGCTCGTCCAGACTTCCAAGCACGGCATATTCGCCTTTCGTCAGTACTTCGAAAATGAACTGCACGCCGGCAGTGTGTTCCTCGACGGGACGTTCTATCCTGTGTTTCTCTCCGTTCAGCTTTACGGTTATAAAGGAATCGGGCAGGCCGACCTTCTCTATGCCGCCACTGGTGATGACGGAGCGGTCGTCCATGTCATAGAGTGCATATTTTATGGAACTGCTGCCGCAGTTTAGGACAAGAATCTTCATGCTTATCGTCTATACATTATTATATATTATGTGTTTCTTTCCGTGCCGTCTCCTTGCATTGCAAATGTTCGGGCAGGGGAAGCCTACTTTGCCTCCATTGCCTGGCAGGCGGTGATGGCTATCATGTTGTAGATGTCGTCGACGGAGCAGCCGCGGCTGAGGTCGTTGACGGGACGGGCTATGCCTTGCAGGATGGGGCCGATGGCTTCTGCTCCTGCCAGGCGCTGCACCAGCTTGTAGCCGATGTTGCCCACTTCGAGGCTGGGAGCTATCAGTACGTTGGCCTTGCCTGCTATGTCGCTGCCCGGAGCTTTCTTTGCTCCTACGCTTGGCACGAGGGCTGCATCGGCTTGCAGCTCGCCGTCAATGTGCAGGGTGGGATCCATTTCCTTGGCGCGGCGGGTGGCTTCCACCACTTTGTCCACCACCTCATGGCTGGCACTGCCCTTTGTGCTGAAGCTGAGCATTGCAACGCGCGGATCGGCGAAGCCTGCCAGGTTGCGTGCTGTCTGTGCCGTGCAGACGGCTATCTGTGCAAGCTGGTTGGCATCGGGTACGGGGTTGACGGCTACGTCGCCCATTACGATTACGCCGTCCTCGCCGTATTGTTTTGCCGGCGTAATCATGAGCATTGCTCCGCTGATGCAGCTTACGCCGGGCGCGCACTTGATGATTTGCAGGGCGGGACGGAGCGTGTCGCCTGTCGTGGAGAGCGCGCCGGAGATTTGTCCGTCGGCATCGCCGCTCTTGATGATGAGGCATCCGAAGTAGAGCGGGTCGAGCACTTGCTTGCGTGCCTGCTCTTCGGTCATGCCCTTGTTCTTGCGCAGGCTGTAGAGCAGTTGTGCATAGGTCTCTGTCTGCGGGCTTGTGGCAGGGTCGATGATGGTTGCCTTTCCGATGTGCTTGAGCCCCAGCTTGTCTGCCAAGGCAAGGATGTCGCTTTGCGCGCCTATCAGGATGATGTCGGCCAGTTCGTCGGCCAGCGCCCTGTCGGCTGCGGTCAGCGTGCGCTCTTCCAGGCTTTCGGGCAGTACGATGCGCTGCTTGCTGGACTTGGCGTGAGCGATGATTTGTTCTAATAGTGTCATGTTGTTTATCGTTTGTGTGTTCTTGGTTCTTTCTTTTGTCCGGGCTTCAGAACTTGCCCTTCATGAGCATTGTCTCCAGTTCTTCGGCAGAGAGGTGCGTGCGCATCATGTCGGCGTAGGCTGCGCTGATGTTGCCTGTCTCCTCGCTCACGACGATGGCGAGTGCGTCCGACTCTTTGCTTATGCCCTTGGCGGCGCGGTGGCGCAAGCCGAACTCCTTGGGGATGTCCAGGTCGTGGCTGATGGGCAGGATGCAGGCTGCTGCTGCGATTTTCCCCTTTGCGATGATCATGGCGCCGTCGTGCAGTGGACTGTTCTTGAAGAATATGTTCTCGATGAGCCGCTGGCTGATTCTGGCTTCCACGGTCTCGCCCGTGCGGATGAATTCGGTCAGCGGCAGGTCGTTTTGCAGTATGATGAGGGCTCCGATGCGTTGCCTGCTCATGTTCATGCAGGCCATGAGGATGGGGAAGATGGTGTCGCGCTTGTTGCGGAACTCGCCGGCCTGCTTGTGCTTGTCGAGACGGAAGAAGCGCATGAAGCGGTGTGCCTGCTGGCGGGTTCCGAGATAATAGAAGAAGTGACGGATGTCTTCCTGGAAGAGGATGATGACGGCAAGTGCGCCGACGCTCACCAGCTGGTCGAGGATGCCGCCGAGGAGTTTCATCTCCAGCACCTTGCTGATGATGATCCAGCCGCTGACGAAGAGCAGGATGCCGTAGAAGATGTTCACTGAGCGCGACTGCTTCATCACCTTGTAGCAATAGTAGAGTACGATTGCTACGAGGAAGATGTCCACCATGTCCTTGAATGTTATTTCTGGCATTCCCTTATTGCGTTGGTTATCTTAATGCATTCCGTGGCTTCCCTCACCTCGTGGGCTCGCAGGATGTGCGCTCCCTTCTGCAGGGCGACGGTGTGCAGGACTGTCGTGCCGTTGAGTGCTTCCTCCGGCGTGGTTCCCAGCAGGCGGTGTATCATGCTCTTGTGGCTGATGCCGACGAGCAGTGGCAGGCCGAGCTCGTGCAGGACGTGGAGGTTGCGCATGAGTGCGTAGTTCTGCGTGAGCGTCTTGCCGAAGCCGAAGCCGGGGTCGAGTATGACGTCGCAGACGCCCATGTCGTGCAGTCTCTCCGCCTTGCTGCCCAGGTCGCGCAGGAGGCTTGCCATGAATGCGTCGTCGCTGGTCTCGCTGACAGGTGCGTTGTGCGTGAGCACGTAGGGCAGGCCGAGCTCTGCCACGGTGCGCCACATGCCGTCGTCCATGCTGCCGCCGCTGATGTCGTTGACTATCTGCACGCCGTATTCCTCGGCGCTCATCCTTGCCACCTGCGAGCGGAACGTGTCGACGCTGACGATGGCTTCCGGTGCCTCTTGCCGCACGGCTTCGAGTGCCGTGCGCAGCAGCCGTGTCTCTTCCTCCAGGCTGACGGGCGTGCTTCCCGGCCGTGTGGAGCAGGCTCCCACGTCGATGACGGCGGCTCCCTCTGCCAGCATGCGTGCGGTGTGCCGGCGCATGGAGGCGGCTCCCTCGTGGTGACGGTAGAAGGAGTCGGGCGAGGCGTTGAGTATGCCCATGACTATCGGTGCGTGCAGTTCGAGCAGCTGGCCGCCGGCGTTGATGGTGTATGGTGATGCAGAGGACAAGCCTATGTCTTGTTAACTGTGTTTTGTTAATTATGCATTGCAAAATTATACATTAATTTCTTTTTGGGCAAACATTTCAGAAAAAAGGTTTAACTTTGTGCCCCAAATCGGAACAATGTGTGCGAAACGACCATGAACATTGAAGAGCTATACGGCATATACCTGCGGTGCGGGCAGGTGACGACGGACAGCCGGCGCTGTCCCGAGGGAAGTCTTTTCTTTGCGTTGCGCGGGGCGACGTTCGACGGCAATGCTTACGCGATGCAGGCGCTGAGGGCGGGCTGTGCGCGTGCCGTGGTGGACGATGCGGAGGCAGCGGGGCAGGACGGACGCCTCATCCTCGTGGACGACGTGCTGTCGACCTTGCAGCAGCTGGCGGCTCACCACCGTCGCACGTGGGGAGGACCGGTACTACAGGTCACGGGCACCAACGGCAAGACGACCACCAAGGAGCTGCTCCATGCCGTCCTCTCGCGCGGCAGGCGCGTGCTCTGCACCGAGGGGAACCTCAACAACCACATCGGCGTGCCGCTGACGCTCCTGCGCATACGTGCGGGCGAGCACGACATGGCCGTCGTAGAGACCGGTGCGAACCATCCGGGCGAGATAGCCGCTCTCTGCCGCATGGTGCAGGCCGACTGGGGGATTGTCACCAACGTAGGGCGCGCGCACCTGGAGGGCTTCGGCGGCTTCGAGGGCGTGAAGCGCACGAAGGGCGAGCTCTACGACGACCTGCGCCGTCGCGGCGGACGCGTGCTCGTCAACGGAGAGGACGACGTGCTCGTGCAGATGCTCCTCAGCCGCGGCTTCGTCCTCGGCCGCGACGCCTTGCCCTACGTCGAGGCGCGCGTCACGGCCGCTGCGCCATTCCTCGCGATAGAGTGGCGCGACGGCGCGTCGCAGTCCTGGCACAGCGTGGGCACGGCTCTGGTCGGAGCCTACAACCTCGGCAACCTGCGTGCAGCCATCACCGCAGGCCTCTGCTTCGGCATAGCGCCCGCGGAGATTGACGAGGCGCTGGCCTCCTACCGCCCGACCAACAGCCGCAGCGAGCTGCGTCAGGCCGGCAGCAACCGCCTCATCGTCGATGCCTACAACGCCAATCCCTCGAGCATGGAGGCAGCATTGGCCAACTTTGCGGCTCTCGGAGCAGACGGTCACAAGATGGTGATACTGGGCGACATGCGCGAGCTGGGCGAAGAAAGTCTCGAAGAGCACCGCCGCGTCGTAAGGCAACTGCAGAAGATGTCGCTGGAGCGTACATGGCTCGTAGGGGAGGAGTTCGGTAAAGTAGCCCCTGCAGGCATGTGCGTCTTCAGCGATGTCGATGCAGTGAAGGCCGCCCTGCGCAAGGACATTCCGCGCCACGCCACCATCCTCGTCAAGGGCAGCAACGGCACGAAGCTCTGGCAGCTGCCCGACTTCATCGCCTCACTCTGAGTACCCATTTCGGCTGAAACTCCCCTTGCTTTCACTTGAAAGTCCCCTTGCTTTCAGCTGGAAATATCTTTATTTTAAATAAGAAATCCCTTTACCTTCGGCCGAAAGTTTGCTACACTTTCAGTTGAAGGTTTATTTCATATTCTGCTTGCAACCTATTCACTTTCAGCTGAACAAGCATTCTTGTTTCGATGATG
>JAFLUV010000082.1 GCA_022508635.1 Prevotellaceae bacterium | reverse complement strand
CTCTCGTTTCCTTGCAGGCTCTTCTTTACCTTATTTAATTAATGTGCGCGTACCTATATATTATATAGTTACTTCGAAAAGAATGCGTTGTTCGTCCGATAATAATAGCTCGCCTGTCTGGTAACAATACATAATCCGCACTGCAACAAAACGTCGATGTCCTCCTCACGTACCGCACGATTCCTCGTCAATTTCGGCCTGAAGGTGTAGCATCTCATCACGCAGTACGGCAGCATCAGTAAATTCCATCCGTCGTGCAGCATCTTCCATCTTGCGCCGAAGATTAGCAATGCGCCGCCGCTTTTGGTCTAAAGTCATCGTTTCAGCCTCAGCGACCGCAACCACCTCATAATCTTTCTGTTCTGTGTTGATATACTGTCCTCTATCGGCATACGACGCAAGAAGCGCCTCCCTTCCCAACGAACCTGCATCAGAAGCCTTGCGAATCTGCTGCGGCGTAATACCATGCTCAGCATTGTAGCGAAGCTGCTTCTCGCGCCTACGATTGGTTTCATTGATAGTCGCTGCCATGCTGCCCGTAATCGTATCGGCATACATAATCGCCCTGCCATTAACATTCCTGGCCGCCCGTCCTATCGTCTGTGTCAAGCTACGCTCGTTTCGAAGGAATCCCTCCTTATCGGCATCGAGAATCGCAACAAGCGACACCTCGGGCAAATCGAGCCCTTCACGCAACAGATTCACCCCAACGAGCACATCGTAACGTCCATCGCGTAGTTCCCCAATAATACGGACACGCTCCAGTGTGTCTACGTCGCTATGGATGTAGGCAGTTTGTACTCCCGCCGTAAGCAAGTATTCCGTCAGTTCCTCCGCCATGCGCTTCGTTAGCGTAACTACTAATGCCCGCTCCTTACGTTCGATACACTGCTGCACCTCCTCCATAAGGTCATCCACTTGATTTTCCGTAGGACGTACCTCGATGGGCGGGTCGAGCAGTCCCGTAGGACGTATTACCTGCTCTACGATGATACCCTCGCTTCGTGCTATTTCATACTCTGCTGGCGTCGCACTGACGTATATCGTCTGGTGGGTTAATTGTTCGAATTCCTCGAACTTGAGCGGACGGTTATCCATCGCTGCCGGTAACCTGAAGCCATAATCTACAAGAGTCGTCTTGCGTGCACGATCCCCTCCGTACATTGCATGCAACTGAGGAATGGAGACATGGCTTTCGTCTACTACAAGCAAAAAGTCGGTAGGGAAGAAGTCGAGCAGGCAGTAAGGACGCGTACCTGGTGCCCGGCCGTCGAAATATCGGCTATAGTTCTCTATGCCTGTACAGTGCCCAAGCTCGCGTATCATCTCTATGTCGTACGTCACCCGTTCATGTAACCTCTGCGCCTCAAGCTCTTTTCCCTGCTGCTCAAAGAACGTAACCTGTCGCCGCAAATCTTCCTGAATCTGTATGATAGCCCTCTCTTGAGCATCTTTTGTCGTCATAAAGAGATTGGCTGGATAGACTTTATAGTTGTCGTGCAACTTTATGCACGTCAGTGTCTCAGCATCCAATTCCTCGATGCTTTCAATCTCGTCGCCCCAGAACGTAACACGCAGAAAATAATCGCTATAGGCTAATGCAATGTCTACCGTATCGCCCTTAACGCGCACCTCGCCACGAGCGGGCGACAAGTCGTTGCGGACATAAAGCATGTCCCCCAGGCGTCGCAGCAGTTCGTTGCGATCTATACGCATGCCTGTATGCAACTCTAATAAACTTTCGTAGAAAGCAGCAGGGTTTCCCATGCCATAGATACACGATACACTGCACACGACAATAACGTCCCTCCTGCCCGAAAGTAGCGCACTCGTGGCTGAAAGGCGTAGCTTGTCTATTTCGTCGTTGATAGCAAGATCTTTCTCGATGTACGTATCCGTACTGGGCATATATGCCTCTGGCTGATAGTAATCATAGTAGCTTACGTAGTACTCCACCGCATTGTTCGGGAAGAACTGCTTCATTTCTCCATAGAGCTGTGCCGCTAATGTCTTGTTGTGAGATAGTATGAGCGTAGGCCGGCCGATATTGGCAATAACATTCGCAATTGTAAACGTCTTGCCGCTGCCGGTAACACCAAGAAGGGTCTGGGCATGCATTCCTGCGATCACACCCTCCGTAAGTTGACGAATCGCCTCCGGCTGGTCACCCGTGGGTCGATACTGCGATGTAAGTTCAAAAGAATTCATAAGAAAGCGCACAAAAGTAGCTTTTTTTTCGTAAATATAGTATAGTTTATGGAAAAAAAGTGTATTTTTGTGCGCTCTATTGTACTATAGAGTTCAAAGGATCGACATAATAACCTTATATTATTAAATATGGAAAAGGAAAAGAAGGCAACTAAGAAACAAGTACAGCCGACCCAGAAAGGCAAGGAAATAAATACAGAAGAAAAGAAGGAAACTAAGAAGAAAGAATCAAAAATTAAGGGAAAGACCCTGGACAGCATCCTTGACCTGAATGCTAATAACGTATGGGAATTGAGCGAGCAGGCTATTGCCGAGGCTTGGAATAAAGAGCGTGAAGAGGAAGACTTCAGCATCAGCGAGCCTAAACTTCTCAATATTATACGTCTTGCCTTTGAAGTCGTACACTTCAATCCTGACAACAAACGTGAGGCAGCTAAGTTTGAAAAAGGTGGCTGGGCTACTGTTGAGCATTGCGATTCTGCTAAAGGTTGCGTTGCATTCCGCCGTAAGACAATTGAACGCATTACAGACCTCAGCTACGAAAATATCAAGCATATTTCCGCATCAATGCTGCTCGAACTCATCAACCGTAACTTTGGTGGTGGATGGGACTCCATATCTCTCTCCGTGCGTGATATCATTGAGACGGGCTTTGATATTAGTACCACACAGCTGCCTGCCAGCCGTATACACGCTTCTGGTGGTACCTTGGAAAAGAAAGTGGCACAGGGTTTTGAGGTATTGGAGATTCCTAAGGGCACGTGGGTAGAAGCAATATTTGTCAAGAAGAAAGATCCTATCGAAAAACTCCGAATGGAGTTACCAGAGAAAGAATACGACGAGGACGGCAATAGGATTCATTACCAAGATGAGGTAGACAATGTCGAGGAGACGGAAGAAGAAACTCTCGATAACGACGACACCTACTTTAGCAGCATTTCGCCCGAAGCAGATGTCAAGGACTTGGAAGAGGAAGGTCTCTCCATTGAAGATGTAAGTGAAGATGAGGACTAACTCTGTAGTCGTCTACGAAACTCCGCACAGACGATACCCGTCGTAACTGCTACGTTTAGGCTCTCAGTTGTAAGTGAACCTTTAGGAAAGTTCGGTACGTACAGCCGACGGTTTATCATCTCTGCAATCTGGGCACTAATACCATTGCCTTCATTCCCCATTACAATGATGCCTTCAGCATGTAGTTCTTCCGCATAGATGTCCTTACCATCAAGGAAGGTGCCGTAGATTGGCATCTGTACCTTGCTTAGTACTTCTGGTAGATGGCAATAGTGAACCTCCACCCGTGCTAATGCTCCCATGCATGACTGCACACATTTGGGATTGTATACATCGACTGTACCTTCAGAGCACAGCACGTGCTTGATGCCGAACCAGTCAGCTGTCCGTAAGATGGTACCGATATTTCCAGGATCCTGTACGCCGTCCAATGCAATGACAAGCCTTCCCTGCAATGCAGATAAATCAAGCTTTCTATCGGGTATCGGCATTACGGTCAGCACGTTTTGTGGAGTGCGTAACAAGCTTATCCTTTTCAGCTCTTCTTGGTTTACCGCATATATCTCTGCCGCTTTTATTTGTTCGTTCTGATTCAGCCAATCCTGCGTAGCAACAATGCATAACGGGGTGGAGTATGGAAGCAACTCCTCTACAAGCTTTGGACCTTCTGCCACAAAAGCTTTGTATTGCTGGCGATATTTACGTATCTCTAACGACTTTATCCATTTGATTCGGGCTTTGCTAATCATAGAGGGAGTCTTACTTAACATAGAGATGTATCTTTGTATTTTACTTGTGCAAAGGTAATTTTTTTTGTTTGAAAAGAAAAATAGAATCGAGATAATTCCTGGCAAACAACCCTTAATTCTTTTTTTATTTGTATCTTTGCCACGTGAAATTCATAAATTGGCTTATAAGTCCATTCCTGTTGTGTTCCCTTCTCCTCTTAAGTGGATGCCGTACCTCACGATTTATTCCTGAGGATGGTTATTTGCTTACTGCTACATCTATCATTAGTGAGGAGAAAGATGTCAAGACTGACGAATTGCAGGCTTATATACCGCAGCGTCCTAACAGTAAGTGGTTTTCTTTCCTTAATGTTCCTCTCGGACTATATAGTTTTTCAGGTAGGGATAGTACAAAACGGTTTAATCGCTTTTTACGTCGTTTGGGTGAAGCTCCTGTCATTTATGACCACGAACGTGCTCTACAAGCCTGTGATAACATGAAGCTCAGTGTTCGGAACAGAGGTTATCTGAATGCAGAAGTCGAACTTCAAGAGAAGATAAAAGGAAAACACATGAAGGTTTTATATCGTGTAATCCCGCATCAGCGGTATTACATCCGTAACATTGCATTCAATGTACAGGATGAGAACCTTCGCCACACTATTGACAGTCTAGGCTATCAGCCTGTCATGAATGAAGGACAGAAAGAACGAAATGAGAAGCAAGGCTCAAAGTTCGTACATTACGGCACGGTACTCAGGAAACCTTATAGCATTCATGCCCTTGATGCCGAACGCAGTCGTCTCTATGAAAAGCTGGTAGAGAATGGCTATTACAAATTCAATAAGGAACATATATATTTTCGCGTAGACACAACAATCGGTAATTATTTGTCAGATGTGGAAATGATTGTAAAGCAGAACAACTTGAATGCTGATACTGCTGACCTTTCGCATCACAGCTATCACATAGGAAACATCACTTATAATTTCTTGGGCAGGAAGCCTTTTCTGCGGCCCAAGGTATTGCATAATGCCACAGCCATTATTCCAGGACAGCTTTATCGTGAGTTTAGCATGCGCGAGACTTATGCCAGGATGTCAAGGCTTAGTGCTGTGATGACTACGGATATCCGTACAACACAAAGAGCGCACAACATCGACACACTGGACGTTGACATTTCTCTTTCCCCCAACAAATGGAATTCCTTTAGTGCAGAATTGGAGGGAACTAATTCTGCGGGTGACTTGGGTGCCGCCTTCTCGCTCTCTTACGGAAATCGCAATCTTTTCCGTGGATCTGAGCTTTTTAATATTAAGGTTCGTGGTGCTTTTGAGGCTATTAAGGGGTTAAGTGGATATGCTGATCAGAACTTTATCGAGTACAGCATTGAGTCTGGCCTCACTTTTTATGACTTCAAGTTCCCGTTCCTTCGCTCTGCCTTTCGCCGTAAGGCGCAGGCTACAACGGAAATCAACCTTGCTTTTGACTCACAGGATCGTCCTGAGTTCCACCGTCGTGTGCTTACTGGTGTATTGCGCTATCGCTGGATGCGCAAAAACAAACAGTTGCAGCATCGTTTCGATCTGCTGGATGTTGACTATGTATTTATGCCTTGGATTAGTGAGACTTTTCGATCTCTTTACCTTGATGACCCGCAGAACCGTAATGCTATCCTCAAATATAACTACGAGAATCTGTTCATCATGAATTGGGGGTATCACTTCGTCTATAATTCTCAGCCGCTTGGCACATCTGCTTCCAACTATGGAACCAATGCCTATACGTTGCGACTTGATATGGAAGCCGCAGGTAATTTGCTTTATGCCATTAGTAACATGAGTACTGCCAGGCGACATGAAGACGGGCACTTTAAGTTTTTCAACATTGCCTACGCCCAGTATGTCAAGTTTGACATGTCTTTCTGTAAGAGTTTTCTCATCAATAAGAACAACTCGTTTGCGTTGCATGCTGCTTTCGGCGTAGCCTTTCCCTACGGTAACTCCACCATTCTGCCATACGAGAAGCGATATTTTAGCGGCGGCGCTAACAGTGTCCGTGGTTGGAGCGTGCGCGGTTTGGGACCAGGTCGCTTCCTTGGGACGGACGGACGCATTGATTTCATCAACCAGACAGGTGATGTCAAGTTAGACTTGAATGCTGAGTACCGTACACATCTTTTTTGGAAATTCGACGGGGCTGTCTTTGTTGATGCTGGCAACATTTGGACTATCCGCGACTACAAGGAACAGCCTGGAGGACAATTTCGATTCGATGAGTTTTGGCGGCAGATAGCTGTCTCATACGGTCTTGGTTTTCGTCTCAACTTCAATTTCTTCATTCTGCGTTTCGATGGTGGCATGAAAGCCGTACATCCTGCCTATACCGACAGCAGACGACATTTCCCCATCATACATCCCAACTTCAATCGCGACTTTACCTTTCATTTTGCTGTTGGTATGCCGTTTTGAATGTTGAGAATGTCCCAAGTTTGTAGAAGGCAAAAAGGTATTGTTTAGGGTGTTTTCCTGTCAGGTTGGCACGAAGGATGGGTTTGCTTATCTTAAACAGGAAATGCACGATCCAAAGGAGGTGCAAGCGTTCGAGGCGCAGAGAGAGAGCTGAAACGCGAACTTGTGCCTGGTGTTTCAGCTCCATACGGGCGAGGGATTGCAGTGCAGTCTCTATTTTTGCAAGGTATGTTTCGGAATCCTCCAATCCCAAGTGCGTCAACTTGTTGTCAATGTGACGGATGGTGATGCCCCGTTGCTTTAGTTGTTGACCAAAGAGGACATCTTCATAACCGTACTCACGGCATTGTTCGTCGAAACAAATGGAGAGGAAGGTGCTGCGGCGAATAAGGAAGTTGAACGTAGTGAACTGGTCATAGGGGAAGCGTTGGCGGTGGGATAGTGTCAGTTTTTTCTCAGCGTGAACCTCATAGTCATAGCGTAAGCGGACGTTGGGGCTTGGACATTCGGACAGATTGCCTGTACCGCCGCATATCACATCGACATGCTCTCCAGGTAGTGTCGTTTGCTTTAGGTAGTCGGTAATGAAGGATGTCGTGTGCACCTTTGCATCAGCATCAATAAAGAGCAGCCATTCGCCCTTTGCTTCGCGGGCAAGGGCATTGCGTATGGCTGCCCGCCCCATGTTGTGCTTTGCCTGGAAGACGTGGCATCCGGGCAGAGCCTCTATCTCATTGTTCTTCTTCCGCAGATCGATATCCGTTGAACAGTCGTCGCCTACAATCAGTTCGCTGTCGGGCGGAAGCAACAACTGCAACTGTCGCACAAGCTGGCGGCAGTCGCAGTTGTAGGTAGGGATGAGTATGGAAAGCGTCATGGCAATGACGTTTTGCTGAGTCCTACTTCCAGGTGAGCAAACGGCCTATCTGGTCGTAAAGGCTTGCCCAGTGTGCTCGGCTCTCTGCATCGGTTGCATTCTGGCTGGCAGTCTTTGTCTTGCGTTCCAATTGCTGCAATGTGTAGAGTACGCCAGGACGAATTGTCTGATTGCCATTCCCGTAAGCGCGTCCCAAGTGGAAGAGCATCTTGTTTTGCAGGGCGCGGCGGTAGGGTGTCACTTTCTTATTGTTATCGAGTTCTGTGAATACTAATTTTGTGAGGTCGGTGAGGTATGCCTGCGTAGTGTACAGCTCGTTGAGCCTGTCCAGGTTGTCCATGAGGTTTGTCACGGCAATCTCGCCAACGAATGTCGTGAGCGTCTGGGGGTCTGCGGCGAGACGGCTGGCATAGCTGAGGTCGCGCAGCCAGGTCGGCTCATTGAGAACCTGCTCATTGATGAAGTTGAGTGCGGCCTTCTGTTTTTCGAGGGGCTGCGGGACGTAGACTGCCTCCTGCGGCGATTCTTTCGGGTGGAAGTTGATCAGATAGCCGCCGATGTTGCGGTTGACGTGCCCCATGTAGCGCAGGAACTGTCCGCGCATTTGGTTGTACATTCTGTGCAGGTCTTCGCCGTAGAGGTCTTTGTCATTGTCCATTGTCCAGTCTGGCAGTCTGGTGAGCTGGCGCTTCAGGTTTTGTATGCCGTAATAGCTGGCTTTGACGGGGTCGTCTCCCAGGTCTTCTGTCTGGCGGCGCGGGTCGGAGTGTCCTTCGCTGCTTTCTCCGTCACCCCACCAGAGGCGCGGGTTTTGCTGTGCAAGGGCAGTCATGGGTTCCAGCATGCGATGGTCTTCGTCCTCGTCCTTGGCGTCCAGCATGGGGGTATAGCCCCAGCGGATGGCCCAGATGTCATAGTCGTTGATGCGCGGGAATATGCCGACGTGCGAGATGTTGTCCTCTGGCTGGGCTACATAGTTGAAGCGTGCGTAGTCCATGATGCTGGGTGTGTGTCCGTGGGCTTCTACCCAGGCTTTGTTCCTGAGGCTGTCCACGGGGACGGTCGAGCTGCTGCCGAAGTTGTGGCGCAGTCCCAGTGTGTGTCCCACTTCGTGGCTTGAGACGAAGCGGATGAGCTGTCCCATGAGCTCTTCGTCGTAGTTCATTTTCTGTGCGGCTTCGTCGATGTTGCTGCACTGTACCATGTACCAGTCGTGTACGAGGCTCATGACGTTGTGGTACCAGCAGATGTGGCTTTCTATGATTTCGCCTGTACGCGGGTCGTGGACGTTGGGGCCGTAGGCGTTTTCGATGGGGCTTGCCAGATAGCGTATGCAGCTGTAGCGTGCGTCTTCCATGCTCATGGTGGAGTCGTTTTCGGGCCATTCTTCTCCTCGTATTGCGTTCTTGAAGCCGGCTTTTTCGAAGGCGGCCTGCCAGTCGTTGACGCCTTGGATGAGGTACTTGCGCCATTGCTTTGGGGTGGCGGGGTCGATGTAGTAGACGATGGGCTTGACGGGTTCGACCAGTTCGCCGCGGCGCATCTTCTCTACGTCCTCCGGGCGGGGCTCGAGGCGCCATCTGGTGACGAAGTGCTTGCCTTCGACGCGCTGCTGGTCGTCGCTGTAGCTGGTGAAGTGGTCGGTGAAGTAGCCTACGCGCGGGTCATAGTAGCGGCGCATCATGGGCTTTTCGGGCAGGAGGACGAAGCTGATGTTGAGGCCGAAGGTGGCGCGGCCGGCTCTGTTCGTCGTGGCGAGTGAGTTGCTGTTGCCGGCGTAGGTCTTGACGAGGCGCACTTCCGTGTTCATCGGGAAGGACTTGATGTCCTCGATGTAGGAGGCGTCGCCTATTTGCGCTTGCAGGCCGTAGCCGTCCTTTATGCTCTTTGTGAGGCCGATGGCGGGGTTGTCCTGGTTGAAGAAGTCGGTCACTTTTATTTTGTATGCTCCGTTGTTGCGGCTTTCTATCTTGAAGGAGCCGATGATGGGGTTTTCGTTGCTGATGGTGATGGCGCGGTTTATCTTCTGTGCCGTGTCGGCGTAGTTGATGAGGAGGCTGGCACGGAGTAGCAGGCGGTCGTCGGGTGCTACTTCGAAGTAGAGGGTCTTGCCGTTGAGCTGTTCGCCGCCGAACTTGCCGCTGTTCGAGGGTGTGGCGGTGTAGCGTGTCGTGGTGAGGAATTCCCTGCCGATGAGGCTGTCGGGTATCTGGAAGAACCAGTCGTTCTTCTCCTTCGTCACGTGGAAGAGTCCCTTGCGGTCTATGGCCGGCTTTTCTGCCACGACGCTGTCCTTGGGCTGTTCGCCTGCCTGGTTTCCTTTTTTCTTCTTGCCCAGGCTGGCTTTTGGGCCTTTCTTCTTGTCGCCGGACTTCTGGCTCTTTGCCTTTTGCTCGGTCTTGCTTTTTTCTTTCTTTTCCTTTGCCACGGCGGGCGTCTGCCCCAGCAACACTGCTGCGAGGAGCAGGCTCAGGTACTTTGTCTTCATGTATGTGATGTGGTTTGTGATTTGTTTTTTCGCTGCAAAGTTAGGGATTTTTCCTGAATCTACAAGGCTAAGACGGATAATAGTTGCTTATTTGCTATTCTGCGAACTGGCACGCCGAGTGTGTTTCTCCCCATAGTCGTCTGCATTCATTCAGTATAGGACGGTAATAATGGTCAGTACGCAAACTCTATTGCAGTTGGTATAGCATCTCTATTGCAGTTGGTATAGCATCTCTATTGCAGTTGGTATAGTATCTCTATTGCAGTTAGTATAGCATCTCTATTGCAGTTAGTATAGCATCTCTATTGCAGTTAGTATAGTAACTCTGTTGAGTTAGTATAGTAACTCTGTTGAGTTAGTATAGTAACTCTATTGCAGTTAGTATAGTAACTCTATTGCAGTTAGTATAGTAACTCTATTATGGTTAGTATAGCAACTCTGTTATAGTTAGTATAGTGACTCTATTGTATTTAGTATAGCGACTCTATTGTATTTAGTATAGTAACTCTATTATAGTTAGTATAGTAATTCTATTGCAGTTAGTATAGCAACTCTATTATAGTTAGTATGGTGGCAATATCATGCTCTATATGCGAAATAGTCTGTC
>JAFLUV010000081.1 GCA_022508635.1 Prevotellaceae bacterium | reverse complement strand
GAGAAATTCGTCGAACTCACGTTAACTAAAACTTTAGTAATACTTATTAAGTATTTCTCGTGTATCTGTTTTGCAACAAACAGATACTGCTAAAATGATCATTTATAAATAGTTACTTTTAACTCCGCAAAATTCTTCTCTACTCTGCGCCAACAGATGCTATGATTGTACCAATATAATTAAGTAGTTTGTCGCGCCCTTGTCGCGTCTCACTGCTGGTGACAAAGTACGGCGGCAATTCCTCCCATTGCTTCGACAATTCATCAAGATAATGTCTAACATTTTCGGCAGCCCTTCCCTTAGACAGTTTATCAGCCTTCGTAAAGACAATACTGAAGGGAACACCATTTTCGCCAAGCCATTCGATAAACTCCATGTCAATGCGTTGCGGCTCGTGACGAATATCAACAAGCAAAAAGAGATTCATCATCTGCTCACGCCGCAGAATATAACCAGAAATCATGCACTGCAATTCGTCACGCTGCTTCATGCCGCGCTTAGCATAGCCGTAACCAGGCAAATCTACTAGATACCAATTCCCATTGATTAGGAAGTGGTTGATGTATATGGTCTTTCCTGGAGTAGAAGACGTCTTGGCAAGGTGCGTCTTTCCGGTAAGCATATTAATAAGGCTAGACTTGCCCACATTGCTTCGCCCAATGAAAGCAAATTCCGGCATGTTACCGATAGGACACTGCTCCACGCAAGCACTGCTTATAATATATTCTGCTGTCTTTATCATATCACAAAGCTTGTGGTTCTATGGGATCATCGGCCTAAAAACTATAGTTGAGTCCAAGACTAAACCATTCCTTGAACATCATGAAGGTGCCGTCATGATTCTCTCCGGAGCGATATCTTTCATTACTATTGTCAAAGCGAGGATAGATGTACAACTTCGCCCAGATGAGTTTGGTAACAGAAAAGTTAATGGTATTCTCCCACTCCCAAATATTATAGTCATAGTTGGACATCCAGTACATGCGGACGTTCCAGTTGATTTGCTTGCAGATTTGCCACGTCGTATTCAAAGTGATGTTAGGACCGAACGTTATCGTGTGGTTACTTCCTTCGTCAATGCCGTAGTTTTTGACAAGGTCATCTTCATGGACATAAAGAACCTTCATTGCAAGAGCTGCCATATTGATCTGACCAGTAAACTTTTTCTTCTTTCCCCATGCAATATCGTACCTCAAACCAGGTGCAATGGTGATTTCAAGAGGAGAGAGAATGTCAGAGGTCTTCACGTCAGAGTTCGTTCTATAAGTAGGCACCAATTGCGTCTTAAAAATAGACTGGAGAGAATAATGAAAGTTCTTCCATGCCTTGTAGCCGGCATTTGTCGTATAGCGAAGTAAGTTGTTGGTCGGACGGAAAGAGCGTTCCGTATCACTTTCTGTCGTCTGGAATCCCAGTTGCATTTCCAAAGTATTGTCCCAAGTGAACTTACGCTGGTCATTGTAGTTAGCACGCATCGTGAGCGAGGTCATGCCCTGGTAGTTGTCCTCACCGCCCTGATACCAGTTGCCGGAAAAATAATTCTGCGAGAAAGTCAGAGAAACATCACCCGAGAACTTCCAAAAATTTGGTCTGCGTGTAATGACCTCCACCGCCTCGTCCACCACAGGAGCCAGCGTTGCTGCTGCCACCTTGTCGGAAAGTTTGTCTTTATCGTGCAATACCTCGTTCACGTCTGTCCTGAGTGCCGTCTGCCCCATGATGTCACTCTCCGTCTGTGTCACCAGCTGGGGAGTCCGCGTATAAAGCTGCGACAGCATTCTGCGCGAGGCATAGAGTCGCTGCATCTGTGGATCCAAACAGGACTGCTCGTCAAGGCTCATCATCTGGTGCAATGGCGATGAATAAAGCGTTGGATGCAGAAGGACTTGATAGTAATAAGCGTTAAGCGGGGAATCGCTGCCGGCGGAATTAAGCGAGTCGCGCTCCTGTGCAAGCGAATCCAAAGCCAACATATAACGATAGAGCACAGCGACAGAGTCAGTACTCTCATCTGCTTTCATCATTATGGCACAGTTAGCACGAAAGACCATCAAAGATAAGATACAGAATATGGTGATACGCTTCATTTGTCCTAATTTTGTGCAAAGATACAAAGAAAATAGGAGTTAGGAGGCAGGATTTAAGAATTATTTCGTAATTTTGCCCTCCATTCAGAGAGCAAACATAGGAAACAAAGCATAACGATTAATATTTATGGATAAAAACACAATCACAGGATTTGTGCTTATTGCCCTTGTTGTCATTGGTTTCAGCTGGTACAGCCAACCCAGTGCCGAAGAACGAGAAGCAATGGTGCGGCAGGACAGCATTGCTGCCGTAAAGAAACAGGTAGAAGCTGAAAAAGCTGAAGCCAACGCGATTGTTACATCTCCGGCAATAGCTGACAGTAGTGCGCTCTTTTTCGCCTTCCGAAGTGGCACGCCTCAGCACATTGTTCTCCAGAACAAAAAGGTCAGAGTGGGCCTCAACAGCAAGGGAGCAACCGTGGAAGATGCAGAAATCATCGGTTACAAAAGTCGTCTCAGGAACGGAGACGTACTCATTCTCGGCGAAGAGAACGCCTCGATGCGCCTGACATTGCCCCTTAAACAGGAGAATCTTTGCCTGAATGACTTCTGTTTTGATGTTACGGAACAGACCGACAGCACTGTCACCTTTGCTATCGTCCAAGATGGCAAGCAACTACAAGTACGCTATACGTTGCGTCCCGATGCCTATATGCTCGATATGGACATTACGTCCCAGGGCTTGGGAAGTATGACCCTGCCTGGTGCAACCGGCCTGCTTTTTGACTGGAAGGCAACGATCCTGCAACAGGAAAAAGGTGCTGACTTCGAAAACCGCTATAGCTCCCTCACCTACAAGCGTCAGGGAAAGGGTGTAAAGCAACTGAAAGAAACGAGCAATGATAGCAAGGAACCAGAAGAACCACTTGAGTGGATTGCCTTCAAGAATCAGTTCTTTAGTGCTGTCCTCATCGCAGAACAGCCTATGACGAAGGCTTCCCTTTCTACCACCCAGCCGGACGAAAGCCACACAGGCTACCTCAAACGCTACGAGGCATCAGCACAGATTGCCTTCGAAGCCGACAAACCCACGCATTTGCAGATGTATCTTGGCCCGAACGACTTCCACATCCTTAAAGACCATAGCAAAATGACCGTTTACGGTTCGGATGCAGACCTCGACGAACTCGTTTACCTGGGCTGGTCTTTTTTCCGCTTCATCAACCGCTGGTCTATCCTTTACATCTTCGACTGGCTCAAAGCGCTTGGCTTGCCGATGGGCATTGTCCTGCTCCTGCTCACCGTCATCGTCAAGGTACTTGTCTACCCCACCCAGAAGAAGAGCTATATAAGCAGTGCTAAAATGCGAGTGCTCAAGCCAAAGCTTGATGAACTTGCCAAGCAATATCCTAACCCCGACCAAGCTATGCAGAAGCAGCAGGCAATGATGCAGCTATACAGCCAGTACGGTGTCAGCCCAATGGGAGGCTGTTTACCTGCACTCATACAGATGCCTATTTGGATTGCGATGTTCAACTTCATTCCCAATGCTATCGACCTGCGAGGTGAAAGTTTCCTTTGGGCAGACGACCTCAGCGCATACGACGACCTTATCCGATGGGGAGCTGACCTACCCCTCATCGGCAACCATTTGAGCATTTTCTGCATACTTTTTTCTGTCACGAACCTTGCCAATACATGGATTATGACGCGCCAGCAGCAAAATCAGTTCACTGGCGAGCAGGCGCAACAGATGAAGATGATGCAATGGATGACGTACCTCATGCCTTTTATGTTCTTTTTCTGGTTCAATAACTACTCCAGTGGCTTGAGCTACTTCTACTTCATCTCCGGCTTACTCAGCATCGTCACCATGTGGTATCTGCGTTGGTCTACCGACGACAAGAAGCTCCTTGCCGGCCTTGAGGCATACCATGAACAGCATAAGAATGACCCCAAGAAAATCTCCGGCCTACAGGCTCGCCTTGAAGCTCTACAGAAAATGCAGCAGGAACAAGCAGGCAAAAGGAAATAACTATGAATACTAAAAACTATATAGCAGTTATGGCAGCGGCTTTATTGTGCACCGCATGTGGCACACAGAAAGGAAGCGACACTGTCAACATCGGTAAGCAAACCATACAGTTGGAAGACGATTTGATGACCCCGGAGGCGCTATGGGCAATGAGCCGCATCGGTAGCTATCAGGCTTCGCCCGACGGCAAGCACATCGTCTTCCAGATGGGTTACTACAGCGTCGAAGAAAACAAGAGTCATCAAGTGCTCTGGATGATGAACGCTGACGGAAGTGAGCAGAGACAGCTGACGACCGATGCCGACAACGAGACTGATGCCCAATGGCTGGACAACGAGACTATCGCTTTCCTCAAGGGCGGCGAGGTATGGAAGATGACCATTGACGGTTCTGGTCGCAAGCAACTGTCCGAGACAGAGAGTGCTGTCGAGGGTTTCATGTTCTCGCCCGATGGCACGAAAGTCATTCTCTTGAAAAGCATTGACTTCAACGAGATTATCCAAAAGAATCCTGAAGACCTACCCAAAGCCACAGGCCGTGTAGTGAATGATTTGATGTACCGCCACTGGGATCACTATGTGGAAAGTATTCAACATCCGTTTGTCGCTACCGTTGCCGATAACGGGGAAATTGCTAAAGACATGAAGGACATCCTCGAAGGTGAACCATACGAATGTCCGATGGAACCTTTCGGTGGCATAGAGCAGCTGGCTTGGAGCCCTGACTCAAAACACATTGCCTTCACATGTCGTTGCAAAACCGGGTTGAATTACAGCATCTCAACCGATAGTGATATTTTCCTCTACGACGCAGAAAACGGTAGTCTGAACACAACGAAAAACCTTTGTAAGAATTGCTGCACTTTCGGTGTCGTACCCGATGAAGGCTTGGCTTACCATACGGATAGTTCACTTGACCCGACAAAGACACTGAAGAACCAATGCATCAATCAGTTGAAGACGGATCAGAACGTTGGTTATGACACCAATCCCAAGTTCTCGCCCGATGGACGATACGTGGCTTGGCTTAGCATGAAACGTGACGGCTATGAGAGTGACCGCCAACGTCTTTGTATCTACGATCTCACCCTATTGTCAGAAGAGCCAGTGGCAAATGCCAAAACCTACGTTACCGAATCATTCGACTCCAGTGTGGATGACTTCTGCTGGGCACCCGATTCCTATACATTATATTATATTGCTGTCTGGCATGGCACAGAGAACCTATACAAGACAAACCTGAAGGGAGAGGTCAAGCAGCTTACTGAAGACTGGGCAGACTTTGGCTCCCTACAGATGCTTGACGGGAAAACGCTTCTTGCCGAACGCCACAGCTATATAACCCCTGCCGACCTCTATACGATCACACCCGGCGACAGCATTGGTGACACACAAGTTAAGCAGATAACTGAAGTCAACAAGGACATCCTTGACCAATTGGCTAAGCCCAGCATCGAACAGCGTTGGGTGAAAACCACTGACGGGAAAGAGATGCTCACTTGGATAATCCTACCTCCCAACTTCGATGCATCAAAGAAGTATCCTACCTTGCTTTTCTGCGAAGGTGGCCCGCAGAGTGCTGTTTCGCAGTTCTGGAGCTATCGTTGGAACTTCATGATCATGGCATCGCAGGGCTATGTTGTCATTGCTCCGAATCGTCGTGGCGTACCTGGATTCGGGCAAGAGTGGCTGGAAGAAATCAGTGGCGACTGGACAGGACAGTGCATGCAGGACTATCTCTCGGCTATCGATGATGCTGTTGAGAACCTGCCTTATGTCGACAAAGACCGTTTGGGAGCCGTCGGTGCTTCGTTCGGCGGATTCTCCGTCTACTATCTGGCAGGCCATCACGAAGGTCGTTTCAAATGTTTCATTTCCCACGATGGTGCCTTCAACCTCGAGGCGATGTATACCGAGACCGAAGAGAACTGGTTCTCCAACTGGGAATACGACGATGCCTACTGGAACACAGACCAGACTGCACGTGCCCGGAGAACCTATGAGAATAGTCCGCATCGTTTCGTGGACAAGTGGGACACGCCTATTCTCTGCATCCACGGCGAACAAGACTACCGCATCAATGCCACACAAGGCATGTCGGCCTTCAATGCCGCTCGTATGCGGGGTATCGAGGCACAGCTCCTCATCTTCCCCGATGAAAACCATTGGGTGCTCAAGCCCCAGAATGGCATCCTCTGGCAGCGTACCTATTTTGCGTGGCTTGACAGATGGCTGAAGGACGAATAAGACTTATCATAACCCCTAAAAGACAATGACAACAACAATTCAAAAGACTCTGCGCGACAGTGCCGCGATGCGCTGGACCGCTCTGCTGTTGCTGGCACTGGCCATGTTTTGCAGCTACATCTTCATGGACATCCTCTCCCCCATCAAAGACCTGATGCAGGAAACCCGTAGCTGGGACTCCACGGCCTTCGGCACTATGCAGGGTTCTGAGGTGTTCCTCAACGTGTTTGCCTTCTTCCTCATTTTTGCAGGCATCATCCTCGATAAGATGGGCGTTCGCTTCACGATGATACTTTCATGTGCCGTCATGCTCATCGGTGCATGCATCAAGTGGTATGCCGTGGGTGAAGGCTTCATGGGCAGCGAACTGGAAGCATGGTTCACGAGCCATCTGAACTATATCCCCGTCTTCGACGAGTTAGGTGTCTCGCCCTTCTATGACGGCATGCCCGCCTCAGCCAAGTTCGCGACCTGCGGTTTCATGATATTCGGTTGTGGCTGCGAAATGGCAGGTATCACCGTCAGCCGCGGCATCGTGAAGTGGTTCAAGGGACGCGAGATGGCACTGGCTATGGGCAGCGAGATGGCATTGGCTCGTCTGGGCGTTGCTACTTGCATGATTTTCTCACCCTTCTTTGCCCGCCTGAGTGGACAAGTCAGCGTATCCCGTTCAGTAGCTTTCGGTGTAGTGCTCATGTGCATCGCGCTCATCATGAGCATCGTCTACTTCGTGATGGACAGCAAGCTTGATGCACAGACTGGCGAGGCAGAGGAGAAAGACGACCCCTTCAAGATAGGCGACATCGGACAGATATTCACCAGCAGCGGATTCTGGCTTGTAGCGTTACTTTGCGTACTCTACTATTCTGCCATTTTCCCCTTCCAGAAGTATGCTGTCAATATGCTGCAATGCAACCTGACGCTGACGCTTCCGGATCCCGACTCGTTCTGGGCACAACCCGACGTGACCGTCATCCAATACGTCATCATGCTCATCGTAGCTGCTACAGGCTTTGCCAGCAATTTCCAGAAAAAGTGCAGCATGAAATACGGTTTGTTGGGTTTCAGCATCATTGCCCTTATCTGCTATTGCTATATGGGCTATATGCGTCAGTCGGCAGAATGCATTTTCGCTGTCTTCCCCCTGCTGGCTGTACTCATCACGCCTATCCTTGGCTCCTACGTCGACCATAAGGGCAAGGCTGCCTCCATGCTCGTACTGGGCTCGTTGCTGCTTATCGCCTGCCACCTGACGTTCGCCTTTGTACTACCTTTGTTCAAAGGTTCTACCGTAGGCGGCATCATCACGGCTTACGTAACCATCTTGGTGTTGGGTTCCAGCTTTTCACTTGTGCCCGCATCGCTATGGCCTTCAGTGCCCAAGCTCGTTGACGCTAAGGTTATCGGCTCTGCCTACGCTCTCATCTTCTGGATTCAGAACATCGGCTTGTGGCTCTTCCCGTTGCTCATCGGCAAGGTGCTGGATGCTACGAACCCTGGCGTGACAGACCCCACAAAGTTCAACTATACCGCTCCGCTCGTCATGTTGGCGTGCCTTGGCGTAGCTGCCCTCCTGCTTGGACTCACGCTGAAAGTTGTCGATAAGAAGAAAGGACTCGGACTCGAAGAACCCAACATAAAATAAGAGCTCACTTTCTAGGTTCGCAAACACTAAGGATGTCCCAAAATGCAGTTTTGGGACATCCTCTTTTTTGTGTGGTCTGATTCTGCCTGATGTTTACGTCCCTGTTGGGTCCTTTTTACTGCCCAGTTAGGGAAAAATTACTACTCAGTCAGGCTGTATTTTTGCGACACCAGATTATGCATTTTCACATACCGTCATTTTTGTAGGGAGAGGGGGTGTGAAGACACGTCAATTTTCTTCCCATTTTACTTGTTTATGTAGGGAAAATGTCGTAACTTTGTGGCATCATAAATAATGAGACGAAACACCTTTTTCTATGGAAGAAGCAAAAAAGAATCCACAGGAATATAGCGCCTCCAACATCCAGGTACTGGAAGGACTGGAGGCAGTACGGAAACGCCCCGCGATGTACATCGGCGACATCAGCGAGAAAGGTCTGCACCACCTTGTCTACGAGACGGTGGACAACTCCATTGACGAAGCGCTGGCAGGCTATTGCACGCATATCGAAGTGACCATCAACGAAGACAACAGCATCACCGTGCAGGACAATGGCCGAGGCATCCCCGTCGACATGCATGAAAAGGAGCACAAAAGCGCACTGGAAGTCGTAATGACCGTGCTGCACGCTGGCGGTAAGTTCGACAAAGGCAGCTACAAGGTCTCTGGTGGTCTGCATGGCGTAGGTGTCAGCTGCGTGAATGCCCTTTCGACCAAGATGGTGAGCCAGGTATATCGTGATGGCAAGATATACCGCCAAGAGTACAACATCGGCAAGCCCGTGACAGGTGTGGAGGTCGTTGGCACCACCGAGCTGCGCGGCACGCGCCAACAGTTCTGGCCCGACAAGACCATCTTCACGACAACCATATACAAATATGACATCCTTGCCAACCGCATGCGCGAGCTGGCCTACCTGAACGCAGGCATCACCATCACCCTGACCGACCTGCGTGCCGACGAAGAGGGAAAGACGCGTACCGAGACATTCTACAGCGAAGGCGGTCTTAGAGATTTCGTCCGCTACATTGACAGCAGTCGCACGCATCTCTTCGACGATGTTATCTATCTGAACACAGAGAAGCAGGGCACACCCATTGAGGTGGCTATCATGTACAACACCGCCTATACGGAGAACCTGCACTCCTACGTGAACAACATCAACACCATCGAGGGTGGCACACACCTGCAAGGATTTCGCATGGCGCTCACGCGCGTCCTAAAGAAATATGCCGAGGAAAAACATGAGAAAGAGCTGGAAAAACTTGCTAAGAACAGCGTAGAGATAAGCGGTGAAGATTTTCGCGAAGGACTTACTGCCGTCATCTCCATCAAGGTAGCAGAGCCGCAGTTTGAGGGACAGACAAAGACAAAGCTGGGCAACAGCGAAGTAGCAGGTGCCGTACAGCAAGCTGTGGGCGAAGCTCTGACCAACTACCTTGAAGAACACCCGCGCGAGGCCAAGCTCATCGTGGATAAGGTGTTGCTGGCTGCTCAGGCACGTGTAGCAGCACGCAAGGCACGCGAGAACGTACAGCGTAAAAGCCCCATGAGCGGCGGCGGACTGCCCGGTAAGCTGGCAGACTGCTCGGACAAAGATCCCGCAAACGCAGAGCTCTTCATCGTCGAGGGTGACTCGGCAGGCGGATCGGCAAAGCAAGGTCGCAACCGCCACTTCCAGGCCATCCTGCCCATCCGAGGCAAGATATTCAACGTAGAACGCGTGATGTGGAACAAAGCCTTCGAACACGAGGAAGTAAACAACATCATCCAGGCTCTGGGCGTAAAGTTCGGACTCAATCCCGATGACTACAAAGAAGCCAACTACGACAAGCTGCGCTACTACAAGACCATTATCATGACGGATGCCGACGTCGACGGCTCACACATCGACACCCTGCTCATGACACTCTTCTTCCGCTACATGCCGCAACTTATCAAGGACGGACGCCTCTACATCGCCACTCCCCCACTCTACCGTTGCACCTACGGCAAGGTAGAGGAATACTGCTACGACGAGGATGCCCGCATCCGCTTCATACAAACCTACTGCGATGGTGATGCCGACAACACGAAGCTGCACACACAGCGCTACAAAGGTCTGGGTGAAATGAACCCCAAACAGCTGTGGGAAACTACGATGGATCCCAATCAGCGCCGCCTCAAGCAAGTGACTATCGAGGATGCTGCTGCTGCTGACTACGTATTCTCCATGCTCATGGGTGAAGACGTAGGCCCACGTCGTGAGTTCATTGAAAAGAACGCCACCTTTGCAAACATCGACGCATAAGTCTTAACATAGAATAGTATTATAACTAAGTGTGAGCCGCATCTATTTGGCCCACACTTATCCAAAATTACACCCGAGTGGTTTTTTCCTCCCACTCGGGTGGATGTTTAAAATCACCCGAGTGAATTGCCCTGTTCACTCGAGTGAAATCATC
>JAFLUV010000080.1:1767-10510 GCA_022508635.1 Prevotellaceae bacterium | reverse complement strand
CTTGCAAGCATCGTACTCAGCACCGATGAGGAACTCATGGGTGTTGTGGTCGATGAACTTCTGCTTGTCAAGATATTTAGTTGATACCTTGTCAAAGAACTGATGGTAGCCGGCACTGAGGCGAAGCTGCTCAATGGGAGAATACTGCACGCCCAATGCAAGTATGGCAGGAATGTCCTCGCGAACATGCTCACCATCCTCAAACTGGCCAAGAACGCTAGAAGCAGCTGCCTTGACTTCATCGCTTTCAATGGCTATTTCGCTCTTGTTCTTGAGATTCAGACGTGTGGGAGCCTCGTACTTGGCAGAAACATTCCAGTGGTTATCTATCTTCCAGTCGGCACCAAGAATGAGCGTTGCACCGAAGCCTGTCTGGTCGCAATTGAGGGCAATGCCATAATTGCCGAGGTCGGCAGAACCCGCCATAGTGCCAGCGTTGGGGATGTCATAGGTATATCGGATGGAAGGACTGACGGCACCGTTGTAGTTGCAGGTGGCGTAGACGCCACGGACACCAAGGAAGCCAGCTATATTCTCTGCAAACTTATAGGTTGCACCGAGCTGAAGGCCGAAATGATAGGAACGTCCCTTCATGAAGCTGTTCATCGCATAGCCCGTATACTGGCCTGTTCCGGCAATAGCCGATGCGGTTGCTGCATCCATCCCTGCTTGCATGAAGCCCTGAGTCAGCAGACCAGGCAACACGGCAGGCACCTTCTGTGCAAGCATTCCTGCATAGGTAGCCTCGAAAGAACCGAGTCCCTTGTCGAACTCACACTTGCCGCCACCACCGCCGATAGCGAAGTGAGCCGATACACTCCACTTGTCACGATTGTAGGAAACAGTAAAGGATGGAATTACTGGTGCCTTTGCCTTACCTTCAAACCTGTGCGTACGGTTCGGGTCATCAGCATTGGTAACGAAGAGCGGGAATGTCGTTTCGATATTACGCTCCTGAAAAGCTGTCTGGCTGTTAAGACTCAGATGCCAGCCATTTGAGAGAAATGCACCGCCTGCAGGATTGGCATAGATACTTGTCAAATCAATTTTACCTTCCTGGGCAAAGTTACGCACAAAGGCAGCATTCTGGTTGGTGTTGGTCAAAAGACCTCCGGCAAAAGCGTTGCTTACAGCAACAAAGATTGCCATCAAACTAAGAGTTTTCTTCATTTATTACACTTGTTTTGGTTAAAAACAGGTGCAAAGGTAACACAATTACATAAATTGTGCAAGTTTTACATTAGAAAATGCACAAAATATACCGGATTTGTGCAATTTTAGCGTTCTGAGACGGCATAGATAGTCTTCTGCCCTTTTATCTTGAGTCCCTTGATGCGTTGCAGCAACCCCCGTGAAGCAGCACGCTCCACAGCAACGTATGACCAATGGGGCAATACGTCTATCCTGCCCACTTGGCTGCTTTCCAGCCCACCCTGCTTTGTGAGGAAGCCGACGATGTCGCCACGGCTTATCTTATCCTTCTTCCCCTTACCTATATATAATGTAATCCAGAGCGGCTTCACAGGAGCCGGCACACGTGCAGGCAGCGTAAGACACATATCCTTTTCCCCAGAAGAGTTTTCAGGGAAAGCGACGAAGTCTGGCAGGCGCTCTTCAGGACCGACAATAAAGTAGGCACATCCCTGCATGTCCCAACGAGCAGTACGACCATTGCGGTGGATGCATGCCTCCTGAGTGGCAGGCAGATGATAGTGGATGACGTTGTCGATGCCAGTAATGTCGATGCCGCGTGAGGCGAGGTCAGTGCTGACAAACACATTGACCGATGAGTTCAGGAAGCGGTAGAGTGCCCGCTCGCGGTCGCGTTGCTCCATGCCACCATGCAAGATGCCTGCCATCATGCCATGCTGCTCCAGATACTTGCCTACGCGTTCCACACTCTCGCGATACCCTACGAAAACCAGACTCTTTTGCGTGCCCAGGGTGCAAAGCAACCGCAACAGGGTCTGTAGCTTGTCTTTTTCGGGGGACTTGACGACCTTGACGCTGATTCGGGCATCGTTTTCCTCTTCATCGAGGAAAGAGAGGCGAATATGCCTGCCATTTCCGACAAAAGCTGGGATGTCTTCAGATTCGGTAGCCGAGAGCAGGATGCGTTGCTGTAAGGCGGGGAGCAAGGCGATGATGTCCTGCATCTGTTCTCTAAAGCCAAGTTCAAGGAGCTTGTCAAATTCGTCAAGGACAAGCGTGCAAACATTTCCGGACAAGAGATTCCCTTTTTGCAAATGATCAAGCAGGCGTCCGGGAGTAGCAGCCACAAGATGAGGGCGAAGGCCGCGTAACTGCTGATGCTCCTCCATTGCGGGACGACCTCCGTAACAGGCTGCCACCCGAAGCTCAGGACAAAGGCGACGAGCCACATCGGCTGTTTGCATTGCCAGTTCACGCGAAGGAACAACAATGAGTGCCTGAAGGCTATCGTTCTGGGCGTCAAGCTTCTGCAAAAGCGGCAGCAGATAAGCCAGCGTCTTGCCCGAACCTGTAGGACTAAGGAGCACGACGGAAGCACCCTTGCGAACTGTTTGCAATGTGTCCTGTTGCATGGCATTGAGGTCGACTATGCCAAGTTTACTCAAATCATAGTTCATAATTCACATTTTATTATTTGTCGGGCACCTGTTTCTGAGTTTCCAGTCCACGCCGCCCTTTTCCCTGAAGGCACGGAATCAAGGGTATGGATTCTATCTAAGGAAGTAGTCAACAAGAAAATAGACTCCAAGGGCACAGAACCATCCGAGTAGCACTTTTGCCGTAATGTGCTTGATGTACCACCAGATGGTGACATCCTCGGATTTCATCAAGGCATAGCCCGCTGTGTTGCCGATGGGCAGCAGACAGCCTGCCACGCAACCACTCAGCGTTATGAGGTGCCAATACTCGCCATTCTCCACAAAGCTTTGCATGTACTCCGTCATGCCAGGCGTATTACCGTCCAATACGGGATAGATGGAAATACCTGTGATGACCAGTGCCACGTTGTCCATCACCGAGCTGACGGCTCCGAGGACGAGGGAGAGGATGTAGATATTGTGAATATACTGGTCGCACCAATAGGCCACATAATTCATCGCACCGACTTCGATGAGGATGTCTACGCTCAGGCCTACGCCAAGGAAGAACATAATCATCTGCATCACCTCGTACTGCAAACTGCGGTTTGGACGCGTAAACGGCTGGTCAGAAAGAATGCGCTTGCGGTTGATGATCTCATTCACAACCCACAACACACCAAGCACACACAATGCGCCGAGAAACGGGGGTAGTTTGGTAAGACGGTAGAAAGTGGGCACGAACCAAAGCCCGCCCATGCCCAGCCAGAGCATAAGCTGCTGTTGCCAGAGCCTCACGTCGGCATCATCACCACGGAACACCACACTGCTGCGCTTTAGGTCGAGATGGCTTGGGAGCATCCTGCCGATAAGGAACGTAGGGATGATGGTGGCAAAGAGTGCAGGCAGGACAAGTGCGGCCGTGTAGTTGGTGGGTGTCACGGCACCACGTGTCCAGACAAGCAGCGAGGTGACATCGCCTATGACGGTAAAACAACCGCCACAATTGGTTGCAATGACGATGATAGCTCCGACGAGCATACGCTGCCGATGGTCTATCAAAAGCTGGTTCATCACCATGAACATCACTACTGCCGATGTCAGATTGTCCAGATTGGCGCTAAGCAGAAAGCTGCACAAGGCAAACATCGTAACGGTAACCCACGTGCTGCGCGAGCGGCAGAGCTTTGTCACGAAATCGAAGCAGCCGTTATTGTTCAGCACGTCCACAATAGCCATCGTGGCAAGCAAGTACAGGACAATGTTGGCAAGCTGTATCATGTGTTTGGTGAAGACGTGCTGGCTAATGTATTCATTCACCGCACGCAAGCTATAGCTCTGGCTGCCAAGGAATTCTTGAAAGCCCGCATCGTGAAGCACTTCAATATAGTAAGGCCCCACGCAGACGTACATGACCCATCCGCTTACTCCGCAAAAGAGTGCAACGGTAGCTTTGTTGATGCGTGTGATGTGCTCCGTACAGATAAGCACATAGCCGAGCAGCATAAGAACAATAATGGCGATGGTCATTTCTCCTGTGTGTATTTGTATTATGCCGCAAAGATACGAAAACTAAATCACAAATCATAGCGAAAGCAGAATAATTCTTCGCCTCGTTCCTTAATTCTTCCCGCAGCTTGCCGTCGATTGCCAGAAATATCCTATCTTTGTCCCGTCATGAAGAAGATTGCATGCCTTTTTGCCCTTTTGCTGCCGCTTCTGCTCCATGCGCAAAAGGTTGAGACAGCCGTAGGCAACGGCTGGGCGGAGATACCCGCAGAGCAGACGCAGAGCGAGCTGAAGCCAGGATGGAAGATAGTGGACTACCAGATGAAGAGTCGCCTGACGCACTACCTCTCGGGGGGACACGCTACGCAGCTGGCCGATGACGACCGTCCCGTGCTACGCGTCACACCTGCCCCCGACGAAGTGCTTGCCGACTATGCTCTCATCCGCCTGAAGCAATATAAGAACTATCGCAAGCTGCCTAAAGCAAAAATTACAGACAACCCATATATCAGACTGGATATCAATTCTTTTGAAATGCACGCCGAAGGAGACGCATTCGTGTGTCAGCCGCGGAGTCCGCTGAAAAACGGCGAATACATCCTGGTCTGCCTCTCACAGAAGACTATTGGCGAGTTAGGCGACCTCCTGGTATATCCCTTTTGCATAAGATAAGGGAATACCACATAGGGAATATGCCACGCATGATATAGCTCCCCACGCCATCAGCACGCGCTCCCTGCGACTAAAAACAGCATTCCGGCGGCCGATTTAGGCTAAACGCTTGTGTGATTACGATTATTGTCGTACCTTTGCGCACAAATAAAACAGAGAAGAGCATGGTAGTCCGCATAGAAGAAACCGCCCTGAAGGAAGCTGCCGCCAAAGGCACGGATGCATTCCTTACACTTATACACGACAGCATACTTGCCGCAGCAGGCGGCGAGGTGAATGCAGAGACGCTGACCCGCCTCAATGGCGAGCAGACGACCCTGCTGGCATACTTCATCCTGCGAAGCGAGGTGATGGACGGAGGGTTCATTCAACTCATACACAATGGATACGGCCCCTTCATCTTCCTCAATCCCTTTGCCAAGGCAATGCGTCTGTGGGGAGCGCACGACTTCGGAAAGCTTGTCTACAAGGGGCGGAAGCTTTTCGGGAAATACGGCAAAGAGCTTTGCAAGGAATGCAGCGACGACGAATTCATGGCACTCTTTGAACAATATCCCAAGTTTGACAGCCTCGACGATGCCTTCGTTGAGATGGAAGAGGAAGTGACCGGCATCATCGCCCACTACGTTGACGAACACCTTGAACAGTTTATAAGCATTAATTCATAATCAGGCACCTATTACGCATACGATAGCTGCTATTCTCTATACACACTAAGGATTATGGCCAAATCAACCATCCCCGGCAAAGGGGCTACCATTAACATAAAGAACAAACGGGCGGAACATGACTTCCTGCTCATGGACAAATACATGGCCGGCATCGTGCTTACCGGCACCGAGATAAAGAGCATCCGCAATGGAAAGGCAAGCCTTGTGGAGACGTTCTGCTACATAAACAACGGCGAAGTGTGGGTCAAGAACATGTACATCGCCCACTACGACCAAGGCTCCTACAACAACCACGCAGAGCGTCGCGACCGCAAGCTGCTGCTCAACCGCAAAGAGATACGCAAGATGCAGCAGACCGTGAAGTCACCCGGTTTCAGCATCGTGCCGACACTCCTCTTCATTGACGCGAACGGACGAGCCAAGCTGGACATACACATTGCACGAGGCAAAAAGGAATACGACAAGCGCGAGACGCTCAAGGAGAAAGAAGACCGTCGCGACATTGCACGTCAATTCAAGAAAAGCTACTGACATGGGACACACTACCATCACCGAATGCCTGTCCGAGGGGCGCATACTCCTGCTCGACGGTGCCATGGGCACCATGATACAGACATTTCACTTCGGCGAACAGGATTTCCGCGGCCGACGATTCCGCGACCTGCCCGGCATACAGCAGGGCAACAACGACCTGCTCTCCCTCACGCAGCCAGATGCCATACGGCAGATACACCGGCGCTACCTCGAAGCCGGTGCCGACATCATCTGCACCAACACCTTCAACGCACAACGCATCTCGCTGGCCGACTATGGCTGCCAGGATCTCGTAAAGGAAATAAACCATGCCGCCGTAGTCAATGCCAGGGAGGAGGCCGATGCCTTTTCTTCCGACGGGCACCCGCGTTTTGTGGTGGCCTCCGTCGGGCCGACCAACAAGACGCTCTCCATGAGTCCCGACGTAAACAACCCTGCCTTTCGTGCCGTCAGCTACGACGAGATGCAGGCGGCATACCTCGAACAGATAAGCGTGCTGCTGGAAAGCGGAGTGGACGGCATACTGCTGGAAACCATCTTCGACACGCTCAATGCAAAGGCCGCCGTCGGCGCCTTCATGCAGGCTGAGGAGCAGACAGGCATCAGCGTCCCGCTCATGCTCAGCGTAACGGTGAACGACCGGCAAGGGCGCCTGCTCAGCGGGCAAACCCTCGAAGCGTTCCTGACCAGCATACAGCACGCACCCATCCTCAGCATGGGACTCAACTGCTCGTTCGGCGCGCGCGAAATGCTGCCCTGCCTCCGCCTGCTGGCAGAGAAAGCACCCTATTATATAAGTGCACATCCGAACGCAGGCCTGCCCAACACACTCGGAGGCTACGACCAGACGCCCGACATCATGAAAGCCGAGATGCAGACTTTCCTCGACGAGCAGCTGGTGAACATCATCGGAGGCTGCTGCGGCACGACGCCCGAGCACATCGCCGCCCTTCACCAGCTACGGCTCAAAGCGAAGGCACACCGCCCTGCAGAAGCCCGGAAAAAGCTCCGAATCAGCGGTCTGGAGCCGCTCACCGTGGACGATGGCATCGGCTTCGTAGGCGTAGGAGAACGTTGCAACGTGGCCGGCAGCCGCAAGTTCCTACGGCTCATTCGCGAGAAGAACTACTCCGAAGCACTTTCCATCGCACGGCGCCAGGTACAGGACGGCGCCATGGTGATTGACATCAACATGGACGATGCCCTGCTCGATGCCAAGGCGGAAATGGAGACCTTCCTCAAGCTCATCGCCAGCGAGCCCGACATCTGCCGCATCCCCGTCATGGTGGACAGCAGCAACTGGGATACGGTGCGAGCTGCCCTCCGCTGCATCCAAGGCAAATCCATCGTGAACAGCATTAGCCTGAAGGAGGGCGAAGAGGCCTTCATCGCCCATGCCAGCGAAATAAGGGCCATGGGGGCGGCCGTCGTCGTCATGGCCTTCGACGAGCAGGGGCAGGCTGACACCTACGAGCGCAAGGTCAGCGTCTGCCACAGAGCCTACGACATACTGGTCGACAAGGTAGGATTCCCTGCCGAGGACATCATCTTCGACCCCAACATCCTGACCATCGCCACGGGCATGCCCGAGCACGACGGCTATGCACTCGCGTTCATCCGCGCAGCAGGGTGGATCAGGAAGAATCTGCCGGGTGCACACGTCAGCGGCGGCGTCAGCAACCTCAGCTTTGCCTTCCGCGGCAATGACTACCTGCGGCAGGCGATGCACGCCGTCTTCCTCTATCACGCACAAAGGCACGGCATGGACTTCGGCATCATCAACCCTGCCACCAACGTGCAGTACGCCGATATCCCCGCCGAACAGCTTGCGGTCATTGAGGAGGCGATGCTGCGTCCCTCGGCACAGGCCACCGACCGGCTTGTGGCCCTGGCGGCATCACTGCTTCAGCAGGCAAGGACGGAGGAAGCGCCTGCCGCCGCCAAACGCACCACGGTTCCCGTGGACGAACGCCTGAAGGAGGCACTCCGGCAAGGCAGCGAGGAATACCTGAAAGAGGACATCGAGGAGGCACTGCACCTCTATCCGAAAGCAGTCGACATCATCGAAGGCCCCCTCATGCAGGGCATGAACCTTGTGGGCACGCTTTTCGGCGAAGGCAAGATGTTCCTGCCACAAGTCATCAAGACAGCACGGACGATGAAGCAGGCCGTTGCCATCTTGCAGCCGCACATCGAGGCACAACGCACCGCAGGCAGCAAGAGCGCAGGCCGCGTCCTGCTGGCCACCGTCAAAGGCGACGTGCACGACATCGGCAAGAACATCGTTGCCGTGGTGATGGCATGCAACGGATACGAGATTATCGATCTCGGCGTCATGGTGCCTGCCGAGGAAATCGTCAGGCAGGCGCAGGAGCAACAGCCCGACATAATCGGGCTAAGCGGCCTTATCACCCCGAGCCTCGAAGAAATGGTGCGCGTAGTAAAGTCCCTTGACGAAGCCGGCCTGCGCATCCCCGTCATGATAGGCGGAGCCACGACCAGCGCCATGCACACCGCCCTCAAGATAGCGCCCGCCTACCATGGCCCCGTCATCTGGGTGAAAGACGCCAGCATGAACACGCCCGTAGCAGCGCAGTTCATTTCCACGGAAAGCCGTGAAGCCGCCATTCAGCAGCTTCTCGAGACCCAGGAATCGTATCGCAGGGAATACCACGACCCGGCGATTCAGTCCTTCGAGCAGGCCAGGGAGGACAAGCTAAGGCTCTTCTGAGGGAACCTGCATCAGCTCCCCTGCTGTTCCTGCGGGAGAACGGCAAGCCCCGCGGC
>JAFLUV010000080.1:0-1667 GCA_022508635.1 Prevotellaceae bacterium | reverse complement strand
GCCATTATTCTGCATAGTGGAACATGCTTAATGTAACATGTTACAATGTAACAATGTAACAAAAGGGCCGTGCCTGCTTCCAGCCATTATTCTGCCAAAAAGTTTTTGTAAGCCAAAAAAATCCCGTAACTTTGCGCCGAAAAAAACAGTCAAAACGCCAATCATTATGAAGAGCCACTACATATCACTCTTGTCCGCAGCCCTTCTCTGGGGCACTGCATGGGCAGGGAACGACAACAGCTTCTACTTTACCGACGCAGCCGTCCTGCCTGGCGGACAGACCGACATCGAGCTGTGCATGGCTGGTAGCGCAGCCGGCCTGACCTGCCTCGAAGCAGAAATCCGATTGCCGGAAGGCCTGAGCCTCGTGTGCGACGAGAAGGGCAATCCCGTGGCGACGCTCTATCGCAACCGCACGACGGCACACGAACTGCTGGCGAACGTCCTGGCAAGCGGCAACCTCAAGCTCCTCGTCAGCGACATCGACGGCCATCCGTTCAGCGGCGAAGAGGGTCCCGTCCTGAGCTTCCGCGTACAAGCCGCCGAAACGACCCCCAAGGGAGAATGCCACGTAGAGACCGTCGGCGAGTCACTTCTGGTCAACACGGAAGCAGAGGCGACGTACAGCGTCGGCATAACGGGCAATGTCCTGATAACCGACAATGCCACCGGCACTGCCGGGCTTGAAGCAGCGGAAAGCGGCATCGAGGCTCCCGTCTTCAGCCTTTCCGGCCAGCGCCTGCCAAAAGTGCAAAACGGCATCAACATCGTTGGCAAAAAGAAAATATCCGTCTTCAGGAAATAGCCCGCATATCCTTGTGACCACGCTATCCTTGTGACCCGATGATATACTACTTTTCCGGAACAGGCAACAGCCGTTATGTAGCCTGCCACCTGGCAGAAGCACTGGGAGAACGACTCTCCCGCCTACCCTTCTCCGCGGACGAGCCGGCAGAAGACGAAGCCGTCGGTCTCGTCTTCCCCGCCTATGCGTGGGGAATACCCAAGACCATAGAGGACTTCATCCGCAATCACGCATCGTCCCGCCTCAAAGGCTGGCTCTATGCCGTGATAACCTGCGGCGACGATGTCGGATACGCCGACCGCGTATTGGACAAGGCACTCTGGCGCGCCTGCGGCCGGAGACTGGATGCCGCCTTCTCCGTCCAGATGCCCAACACATACGTCTGCCTCCCCGGGTTCGATGTGGACAGCCTGGAACTGACGGAAGCCAAGCTCGCCGGAGCAGAGCACAGGGTGAGGGACATTGCCGCACGCATCGGCAAGAGGGAACCCGTGAGGCACCTCGTCCGAGGCGGATTCCCCTGGACAAAGACCTACGTCTTGCGTCCGCTGTTCAAACGCTTCCTCTTGACGGACAGATACTTCCACGTAAGCACCTCTTGCTGTACCTCCTGCGGGAAGTGTCAGAAGGCATGTCCCGTCGACAACATCCGCATTATCGGCGGTACGCCTCAGTGGCAGTCATGCTGCGCAGGGTGCCTGGCATGCTACCATGCCTGCCCGCAACACGCCATTGCCTTCGGCAGCATGACGCAGAAGAAAGGACAATATCTGCTACAGGCATTCCGGCCTGCAACAGACGACCGCCTACAGAAAACCCTGCTCCGTGGCCATTAGAGCAGGGTTCCCTTTTCTTTTCCTTT
>JAFLUV010000008.1:6813-25450 GCA_022508635.1 Prevotellaceae bacterium | reverse complement strand
AAGGTAACAATTTTATAATTGTATAGTAACAAATAGGAGAAGCTATATTTACAATCCCGAAACGCTGAGTCAGCATTCCGGGAAGCCTCAAATTATTTGTTAGCATGCTTGAGCCCGGGCCTCAAAACCTTTGTTTCTGAGGAATGGTTAGAAATCCTTTCCGACGAACTCAGCTTCGCCTCTCAGTGCACCCTCCTTGGCTTTTGCGGCAGGCTGACGGAAGCGGTAGGAAACGCTCAGGGCAATGCTGGGGAAAGTGGGACGCACCCACGTTTCACTGTTCAGCAGGGCAGAGGTGCGAAGACTATGGTAGCGGGCAGTGTGGAAGATGTCATGCCAGACAAGTCCGAGTTGCAACTTGTCGTCAAATAGTGTCTGTCGGGCTGCGAGGTCAAAGTATACGTAAGCAGACTCTCTGCCTTGTGGAAGATACTCACCGCCCACGAAATGTCCGTCCAATTGCATGGAAGTGTTTTTTGCCAGACGGAAGTTATTGATACAGCCTGCTGTGCCTGTCCAGGCGTGAGCACTGGTACAGCCCTCGTATGTGGCGCGGTAATTGTAGTGGGAGAGGCTGCCGTTTACTGTGACTTGCCACCATGAGGACGGCTTTGCAACGGCTTGTAATTCCAGTCCCTCGCGCCACTCATTGCCTGCATTGATGATGCTATCGAGAGTTATACCTGCATCGTAGGCACGCCGGATATAGTCCACTACGCCTGTCCTGCGGCGTGCGAAGCTCGTTGCCATCAATGCTGTTGTGCCTATCGTCTTGCGCCATGACAGCTCCACAGAGTGAATGTACTCTGAACGGAGGTCAGGGTTACCGATAATACGCGTGTGATAGTCCTCGTAAGTGATGTATGGTTCCAGCTTCCAAATCCCTGGGCGATTGGTACGTCGCGAATAGCCCAGCGTGAAGGTGCCTGCGGCAGGGGAGGCGTATGCCAAATGAGCCGAGGGATAAAGTTCCGTATAGTGGCGGTGGCGACTGGTGATGGTAGGCAGATCCATATCGTCACGCAAGTGGTCTGTCCGTAGTCCGGCATCGAACTGAAAGCGTCCGAAGCTGTCATTAATCTGTGCATAGGTACTGTGGGTCTGCCGCCGATAGTAGAAAGGAGCATAGAGGTCGTCCTGCCAGACGAACGCCTGTTCAGGCAGATCCCAGTAGCAGATGCGATAATCGCCTTCCTCGCTGTATGTCGTGTACTGGTATCCTACTTCCAGGGTACCTTCATGACGGTAATGTAATTTGTAAGAGAGAGCTCCGTCACAGTCCCAATGGTGTTCTGTTTCATAACCGCGTGTGCCCTCTTGTCGCTTGCCGTCGGGACTGAACATGTTACTTTCAGTGTATTCCTCCGAGAAACGGTCGTAGCGCAAGCGGCTCGATGCGTTCAGTTCATCACCTCGCTCATTGATCCTCCACGTATAGTCTGCTGCAGTCTGGAAAAGATACTTTGTTAACTTGTAGCGGTCATGGCTGTCGTAGATAGCAGATATTGGCTGGTTGGGTGGTGTATTTGTAAGTGTTTTGTAGGTCATGTCGCCTCCGCGCGGATTGATGGTGCGCCCGCCTTGGAGGTCAACGGACAGGTGGTGGTGCTTCCCGTCGTCGTATTCATAGCCGCCTTGCCCGATATAGGTTCTGAAGTCGCGGAAGCGGGTACCGTCAGCATAGGAGGTGACTGTCGTCCCATCTGCTGTTGTACGTTTCTCCTGTTCGAACTGACTTTTATTGTGAATGTCAGACCCCTGCCCGCCTATATATATATTATGGTGTCCGGTGCGATAGTTAATTTTGGTGTCTAATGAAAGCGTTCCCCATGTGGAGGTTGTGCCGTTGACGGCTACATCCCATCCATCTGTCTCGCTGCGCCGCGTGACGATATTAATGATGCCTACGTCACCGTCCGTCTTGTACTTGGCAGAAGGCGTTGTCAATATCTCTATATCGCGAATGCTGGCTGCGGTTATCATCCGAAGTGCCTCACTGCCTGTCAGTGGCGAGAGCTTGCCGTCCACGTAAACTTGAAAGTTCTGGCTACCGCGATAGGAGAGTTGTCCGTCGGCATCCACCGTGATGCTGGGTACAGCGCGTAGCACGTCAAGGGCAGTGCCGCCTTGTGCCGTCAGCACTTGTTCTGCATCGATACGTTGGCGATCCAAACGATAGCTGATGCGGCTACGCTGTCCATTGATACTCACCTCGCGCATTAAGATGGTATCGCTTGGTTCTATTTGCTGTGCATATAGGCTCGTCTGTGCTAGGCAGGTAAGGAGTAGCAGCCTGGCAATTGTTTTTTTATGTGTCACGAATTGGTCGGTATTTGTTGTCGTTTATGGCTGTAAGTTGCACAAAGATACACATTTTCTATATAAAAACGGTAGCGTTTAGAGTAAATAGTGCTATATTTGCAGAAAAAATGGCATATTCCGTCCTGTAGCGAAGCGTGGTATTGTCTTTTGCTTCTCAGAGTTCGTCCAATTGAAAGCAATCAGTATCGGTGCATTACGAAAGGATAATGGAAGGACTATCTGTAGAAACTAATATGACTATCCGCATAAACAAAACGTACAAATTATGGCAAACTACATCAAAAAGAACCTTGAGGAAGGAGAGAAAATTGTCTTCAACGGACGGCTTCACTGGTCGTCTATATTCCGTTACACACTGTTTGCCACTCTGCTTTGCCTGGGTGGTATAGTAGCTTTTGTAGCGGCGTACCGCTACTATCCTGAACATAAGACAGCCCTCAACTATGCTGGTATCGTATTGTTGGCGCTTGCCTTCATCGTATGGATTTTGGGTCGCATTGTACGCACTCGTTGTGAATTTGCAATCACGGACACGCGGTTTATCCAGAAGGATGGTATCTTCAACATTAAGATGACAGAGATTCCTTTAGGTCGAGTTGAGACGGTCAACTTTTACCAGTCCCTGTGGCAGCGTATTATCGGAACAGGATGTGTGGAGATGGTAGGTAGCGGTGGCACTTCGCACCAAGTGCATTGCATAGAGCATCCTAAGCAGGTGCGTAAGGTCATTAGCTCTGCTATCAAGAAAATCAGTGAGAATCCGAAAGTACGGCAGAATGACTTAGGTGCACAAAGTAGCACGAATGCTCAGAGCACTCTGAACGCTCAGGATAAACAGAAAGATTCACTAACAACCTTAACACAAAATACTAATGATTAAAAAAGAAGAACAACGTGTGGCATTCGTTGACTGGATTCGTGTCATCGCATGCTTTTTGGTAATGCTGGTGCATGCCAGTGAGAATTTCTATGGGGCTGACGACAGCGGTTTGGCGGGCAATATGTCAATGCTTGCCAACGACGCCAACCGTTTCTGGGTGGCATTCTACGATGGAGCTTTCGGACGTGTGTCGGTACCTTTATTTATGACCATCAGTGCATTCCTCCTGGTACCCATGAAGGCAGGCGTGAGTATGACGGATTTCTATCGTCGTCGTTTTCTTCGTATCCTGCCTCCGATGATTGTCTTTATGTTGCTTTATTGCTTTTTGCCTTTGGCATGGGGCGGTATGACATGGGAGACATCGTGGAACGACTTTTGCCGTTTGCCTTGGAACTTCCCATCAATGGCCGGTCATCTCTGGTTTATGTATCCTCTTATTAGCCTCTATCTTTTCATCCCTATTGTGTCACCTTGGCTTGAAAAGGCAACGGCGAATGAAGAGCGTTTGTTTTTGTACATCTTTGTTTTGTCTACAACCATGCCTTGGCTACACCGCTTTGTCAGTGACGAGCTGTGGGGCGAATGTTTTTGGAACGGCTTCCATGCCCTCTGGTACTGTTCCGGTTTCCTCGGTTATCTCGTGCTGGCGCATTATGTCCGTTTCCATCTGGACTGGAGTGACAATAAACGTGCTATCATCGGACTCATCTGTTTCATCATTGGTGCGGCGTTCACAGGATGGAGTTTCTGGTTGAAGGGTGAACCAGGCGTAGCTATTGAGACCCCTGCATTGGAGTGGAGCTGGGAGTTTTGTACGCTGAATGTACTGGTTGCGACCTATGGTCTCTTCCTTCTTTTCTCGACTATTCATAGGCCGGCACCACGGTTTATCACGTCACTTGCCAAACTGAGCTTCGGCATGTATTTGATGCACCTCTTCTTCCTTGTTCCTATCGCTGGATACTTTATCAATGGCAGTCAGGCATCGCCGCTTATTCCTGTTTGGGCCGCTATTCCGGTCATTGCGATACTGAACTTTATCTGTTGTGCCATTACAACAAAAGTTATCTCTCTGATACCTGGTAGCAAGTGGATTGTGGGTTAGCCAGGGACACCCTCTATAAATAAGAAGCGCCGCCCGTCAACCTTAAATGTGGATGACGGGCGGCGATCCGTTAGTTCTCTATTTTAGTTTTGCTTGTCCTCTGTTTCAGGAGGATTACCAGATATCCTCCGGTTCGTTGGGATTATCGTAGATTTCCTTCGCACAATACTCGATGTAATCCATGTAGAATTCCTTGCGGTCGGATTCAAGTACGGACTTGAGTCTGATATAATACGTCTCGTTGGGATCAAGCGTCTGGCGAACAAAAATGTGACGAATATTCTCGCGGTCGTTAACGCCGCGCTCTGTTCCGTCACTTGAGTTGACAGATTGCGACCCCTTCATATAGCCGTTATTACGCATACGCTTGTCTATTTCGGCATTATAGTCGTCGTCATTGGGCTGGTCATCCTCCCATCCCACTTTCTTTGCGTCGAGAGGATTCTTGCAGTTCAGCGTCAGGTCTATGGGAATGCCTGCAACGGGCAATTGCTCAGGGTTGGAACCGAAGTAAATCTGTGCAATGCCTCGGTTGCCATTTGCCAAGACCTTGTAGCGTACCTCATAGGTTCCTCGGCGCGGCACGGGAGGCAATTTGAACATTACGTCGAAACGTCCTACTGCCTTCATTTCGTCTCGATTCAGGTTGCACCAGTCATCGTTCCATGCATTGTAATAGACAAAGTTCATATCTGCGTTCTGTTGCATGTTCTCGAAGTAGTTGTATGAGCGGACAGTGTTCGGAATGTAGACGTGCTTGGCATCCTCTCCGGTGGCTTTTTTCAGACGGATGTCGTTGTTCATGGCTTCGGGGAAGAGGCTCATGCCGTCGAAACGGATACGATTGCGTTGCAGGTCATTGCGTACATCGTCGTTATAGGAGATGGGTGCACTGATGGGGTAGATGATACAATTCGTTATGTCGTTGAGCACTGCCAATGGTGACTCTGTGTCAACAAGGCTTCCTACCTTCTGCGGGTCGCAGTAAATCTCTTCGCCTGTGCCGCGTCTGGTATTGTCTGTGACAGGGAAGCGGTTGATGTAGACACCGTTGCTGGCTCCGCTTTCGATAAGCTTGAAGAGGCGACGTTTGCCCATTGTCGTGTAGAATTCACAGACGGGAATAGTGTAGGAGTAGGGGCGACTCATACTGTAGCCGTACTCATTGATGTGGAATACCAACTTGGCTTTCGGGATTCGCATGGGTAACATGTGATAGGTAATCCACTGGTAAAGCAGATTGTCTTCGCTCTTGTAGTTCTCGTCGGTTGTGAACTTGTCATCGTCGCTGTATTGATGGTTGTCGAGAATCCACTGTGTGACCTTTTGCATCAAGTCGGGGGCATTGGGGTCAATGCCTTCGCTACGCCAGAAATCGTCTGGTTCGGCAAAGATCGTGAAGCCGTAGAAGCGGTGCTTTGGAGCATAGGCAATACTGCCTTCGGCAAAACCATAGCTTGTCATGCCCTCAAGGTTTGAAATCTGCCCTGTCTGGTAGAGCTCTTCGTACTTTTCGTCGCGCACGGCTTTGAGCGTGTCAAGCAGGCCGCAAGCCTGGATGATGCGGAAGCAGGCAAGGAAGCCTTCCTTTTTCTCGTCGAGGCATTGCTGAATGTAATTGGCAGCAGTGATGTCTTTCGGCGCGATGACTTTTCCTATCTGGTGTATAATGCCGTTGATGGAGAGTATGTCGCGTTCTGTGATGCTGATGGGGCAGTCGTTGTTGATATAGATGCTGTCCGGATACTTGCTAACGTAGTGTACGGATAGCTTCTTGTCGTTAAGATTGCCCAGGATGAACTCATCGCCGCTCTGGTCAGGGAAGTCGTAGGTGTAGTAGAATGCATCCGGCTCGTCTTCTCCGTTGATGATGCTGTTGAAGACGATAACCTTGCGGATGGAGTCACGCTTTTGCTGACTTGGGAATGCGTCCCACGAAGCTTCTGGGATGAGGCCTTCTTCAACCAGGCTTTCCAGATAGTTCTGTATGGCTTCGTTGGTCGGTGCGAAGACGGTAAAGGCACCGCGTGCGCTGAGGAGCTGGCTTACCTTTGAATTGCTGATTTTGCTGACGTCTACTTCGCGTAGCAGGTCTACATAGGAGCTGTAGGCTTCGTGTCTTTCCAAATAAGAGAGGATGGTTTCATACTTGAACACATAGCGTGACGAGGTGTCGATGGACTCCTTGCAACCCCATAGGCATGCAAGGCAGGCGGCGACAATCCCGAGCTTGAGAGAGTGAGTAAATCGTATCATAGTTAATAATATGTTTTAGTCTGCCTTTATACTAATTTCAAGTAAAATACACGCAAAGATAGTAAAATTTTTAATACAAGGCAACATTTTTTTTGGATTTTTCCTGCAGAGTGTGACTTTAATTCATTATCTGTGCAGTCTCGTGATAACTTCAAGACGTTTGGCGCTGGAACGGAGTTCTGGTGGCTCTCATCGCTGCTCCGAAAGTTGCATGTCTCGTAATACGTTGAATTGCAACACTTTCCATTCCCAACTTGAAAAATTTTTCTGGGAATGCATTCCCAGGATGGTTCCATACATGTGGGACGACATTCCCACGCCTAAGGGACTGTTGTCCCACGCGCAAGGGACGATAATCCCACGCTTAAGGGACGGCTGTTCCACGCGCAAGGGATTGCAGTCCCACGTGCAAGGGAATCGCGTCCCACCGCAATGGGATTCCCATCCCCATTGCAATGAAATGATTTTCTGATACTTATAAAATAGGTTGGAGTTTAGGGCAGGATTTGGTATTCCTCGCTCCCGGGTAGCGCATCACCTTCGGCGTTATGGGTGTCACATGCTGCGCCTTTTCGTAATTTTGCATGTGCTGTTGGACTCTGCACAGAACTTTTTCAGTAGCTTTGATATATATTTTGGTATCTCGGATTTTGTTTTGTCACGGGGATTTCGTAACTTTGCGCTCGGCTGTAGCATTTTCATGCAATAAAGGAACAGAAAACCAACAATAACCATAACACAAGTCGTTTCCGCATCGGAGCGGGAACGCTATTAAACAACAACACAAATGAAGAAAAAACTCTTCCCCGTCCTCGCTGCAATGGCAGCCGGACTTTGCCTGACCGCTTGCGGAAGCAAGACAGAAGCAGGCACTCAGAGTGGTGACAGCCTTACCCTCTCAGGTCTTAACCCCGCAGACTTTGCCAGCGACTCAACAGCCCTCTATGTCCTCCGTAACGAAGCAGGCATGGAGGTGTGCTTCACCAATTTTGGCGGGCGCATCGTCAGTATCATGGTTCCCGACAAAGACGGCAACATGACGGATGTCTGCCTCGGACATGACAACATTGCCGACTATGTGAAGTACGGCGCAGAGGGCTGTAACTTTGGCGCACTTATCGGTCGTTATGGCAACCGCATCGCTAAGGGACAGTTTACCCTTGACGGCGAAAACTATCAGCTCCCCATCAACAATGGCCCCAACAGCCTTCATGGCGGCGGTCCTGTTGCTTTCCACAATCGCATCTGGCAGGCTAATCAGGTCGACGAACAGAATCTGGAGTTCTCTACCACGAGCGCTGACGGCGAGGATGGTTATCCCGGCAATATCGAGGTAAAGGTGACATATACCCTTACAGACGACAATGCTCTGCAAATTATGTACTCTGCAACGACAGACAAGGCTACAGTCCTGAATCTGACGAACCATTGCTACTTCAATCTCAGCGGCGACCCCAGCAAAGACTGCCTCGACGAAATCCTGACGCTCGATGCTGATCAGTTCACTGCCGTCGACGCAGATGTTGCCGTTACAGGTGAAGTTCTTAGCGTGGCAGGCACGCCTTTCGATTTTCGCACACCAACGGCTATTGGCGACCGCATCAACGATGAAAGCGATGAACAGATAGTCAATGGCCATGGCTATGACCATAACTGGATACTCAACGGTTCGGGCGATGTTTCCCTGACTCCCAAAAGTTTCGGTACGCTCTATGACCCCAACAGCGGCATACAGATGGAGATGTTTACCGATCAGCCTGGCGTGCAGTTCTATGCCGGCAACTTCCTTGATGGCAGCTTTGTCGGTAAGAAAGGCGTGAAGTATCCGCGTCGTAGTGCTTTCTGTTTTGAGACACAGCACTATCCCGACAGCCCCAATCATCCTGAATGGCCCAGCACGACCCTCCGCCCCGGAGAGGTATACCTGACATATACCATATATAAGTTTACCGTGAAGTAAGTATAGGCTGGAAACCCAAGCAGGCGGCACACCAATATCGGTATGCCGCCTGCTTTGTCTTTGTCTGGGTGTGAAGTGTGGAAATACAGCTCTTGTATTCTCCTTAATTTACGTCGGTATATTTTCAGCCACTTTTCCTGATACAACGTAGGCTTTCAGCAATTGCCTTGTTTTTTCAATAAGAGCAAAGACTTCTTCTTTCGTTTCGGCACGGAGCATGGCAATACGTGTGTCGCGGTAATTGGGAATGCCCTTGAAAAGAGGCGTAGCTGCAAGATGGCGACGGACGTGCATGATGCCGCAAAGTTCAGGATTCTTGCCGTTTGTAGCATACATAGGGTTCTTGTAGGCATTTTCAATGCTGATGTCTACCTGCTGCCGCAAGATGTCCACCTTCTCGTCAAGTGAAAAAGGCTGATTGGGATGCGCTATCTCATGGAAAATCCAAGGGCGGCCAAAAGTGGCACGCCCTATCATTACGGCATCTACGCCATAACGTTCAAAGGCTTGTTGTGCTTCTTCGGCAGAAGTAATGTCACCGTTGCCGATGATGGGAATGTGCATGCGCGGATTGGACTTCACTAAGCCGATATTCGTCCAATCGGCAGAGCCAGTATACATTTGCGAACGTGTGCGGCCATGAATAGTAAGTGCTTGGATGCCGCAGTCCTGCAATCGTTCGGCAAGGTCAACGATGAATGGTGTTCCATTGGGTAGGAAAAGGTGCTTCTCATCCCAGGCAAGACGTGTCTTGACCGTGACGGGGGTACCGGGAACGGCATCCACCACAGCGCGTGCAATGTCGAGCATACCAGGTACGTTCTGTAGCATGCCTGCACCTGCTCCCTTGCCAGCTACCTTCTTTACCGGACAGCCAAAGTTAATATCAAGCACATCTGGACGAGCCTGGTCGACTACAATGCGTGCCGCCTCGCGCATGGCATCTGTGTCTTTGCCGTATATCTGTATGGCAACGGGGCGTTCCTCGGGACAAATCTGCAATTTGAGCAGACTTTTGTTCACCATGCGGATAAGGGCGTCGCTCGATACAAACTCTGAGTACACCATGGCTGCACCCATTTGTCGGCAAAGCAGGCGGAAGCCAATGTCGGTGACATCCTCCATGGGTGCCAATAGTACAGGGCAATGCCCAAGGTATTCCCTAAAAGTCATTGGTTTTGGACGGACTTGAATGCCAGTGCATACATCTTCATCTGCTTAAGCATGGCAGCCAAGCCATTACTGCGGGTAGGGGATAGGTGTTCGCGCAAGCCGATTTCCTCAATGAAGTAGAGGTCGGCATCCAATATCTCTTGTGGCGTATGGTCGGTGAGTATGCGCACCAGCAATGCTACGATGCCCTTCACGATAAGTGCGTCGCTTTCTGCAAGGAACTGCAACTTGCCGTCCACCATGTCTGCCTGTAGCCATACGCGGCTTTGGCAGCCATCAATGAGATTTTGCTCTGTCTTATACTTCTCTTCTAAGGGAGGCTGTTCGCTGCCTATGTCGATAAGCAGTTGGTAGCGATCCATCCAGTCGTCGAAGTCGCTGAACTCAGCTATGACTTCGTTTTGTATTTCATCTATTGATTTAGCCATGTGTGTTGTTCTATTACTCATTATATATTAATTGAGCCATTGTCTGGCCTACGGCCTTGATGACATTGGGATCAATGTTCTCGGGGGTATCCTGAATGGTGTGCCAGGTGGGACCGAAGCTGCTGGGGCCTTCCCGATAATAAGGAATGATGTCTATGCAGGGAACACCAGCGATGAGGTTCACATTGACATGGTCATCGGTGACGTGTCCGCCGTCATTTTGCGGGAAAAATTGCCGGTAGCCTAATTGCCCAGCCAGTTGCCATACTCGGTTGACGAGGGGTTGTGCCAACTGCATGCTGACACCTTCGCGCGAGAATGTGGCTCCTCTGCCTCCTACCATGTCAAGCAGTACACCATAGCGCGCCTTGTAGCCGTTTGCCTTAGCCTTCTCTGCCCAGAAGCGCGAGCCGAGGCACCATGTGTCGGATGCACCCAGACGATCTTCTTCCCACAGTGGTGTGCCAAGGTCTTCTGCATCAAAGCAGACAAAATCGATGCCCGTTTCTATGGGTTGCTCTCGGAGCAGACGGCATATTTCCAGCATGACTGCCACACCGCTGGCTCCGTCGTTGGCAGCAAGTATTGGCGTATGCCAGTTGTCCTTGTCATCATCATTGTCTGCCCAAGGGCGGCTGTCCCAATGAGCACATAGCATAATGCGTTTCGGATTGGATGGATTGATGTGGGCAATGATGTTGCGGGCAGACAATTGTGTGCCGTCCCATATGGTGACGGTGAATGTCTGTTCCTCTACCTCCGCACCGAATTGACGGAAGCGATTGGCAATGTAATCGCCGCACAGGTTTGCCGCATTGCTGCCAGTGACGCGCGGTCCAAAATCACACTGTTCGTTGATATAGAGCATGGCACTGTCGGCAGAGAAGTCCGGACAAGATGCCAGTGCGATGGTGTCTGCTGTGTGACCCTTACCCTTTGTTTGTCCATTGCAAGAGATAAAGAGTAGGGATGCCATGACAGACAGGAAACTGAAGAATGCTTGATTCATTCTTATCATGGTATTTTTTATATTAGTTGCTGAATTGTTTTAAGTCTGTTACATGCCTCCATCACTCTGAGGAAATTCCCACCCATGATGAGGCGGATGTCCTCCTCCGTGAAGTGTCGGTGCAAAAGGTGGCGAGTGAAGTTAATAATCTCGGAAGCATCAGCGAGTCCTGGAACGCCGCCGTCACCATCAAAGTCTGTGCCAAGGCCGACATGTTCCACGCCCATCACTTGTGCAGCATGGCAAAGGTGGTCAACGGCATCGACAATAGTTGCAGTGCCGTCTGTGCTCAGGAACCCGTGGTAGACGGTGATCTGTGCAACGCCATCACGTTTGGCAAGTGCCCGCATCTGGTCGTCAGTTAGATTACGTGGATGGTCGCACAAAGCACGTGCAGAACTGTGGCTGCATACGATGGGGGCACTGCTCAGTTCCAGTACATCATAGAAGCTTGTCTCGGCGGCATGACTCATGTCTACGATGATGCCCAAGCGGTTCATCTCCTGTACCACTTCGCGTCCGAAGGCGCTTAAGCCGCCGTGTTCAGCATTGCCGCGTGCCGAGTCACAGATGTCATTGTCTCCGTTGTGGCAGAGTGTCATGTAGACGATGCCGCGTTGTCTGAAATGTTCCAGCAAGTGAAGGTCGCGTCCGATGGCATAGCCGTTCTCTATGCCGCGCAGTATAGCTTTGCGTCCCTGTGCCTTGAGTCGCATGATGTCGTCAGCAGTTTCTGCCAGGCCTACACGGTCATAGTTAGCTTCCACTATCTTTTCTATCTGTGTGAGTAAAAGGTCAGTTTGTGCGGTGGCGGCGCGATAGGCTTTCTCCGTGCGTTCACCTTGCGGCAGGTAGGCTACCATGATGGCGGCATCGAGGTGCCCCTCTGTCATCTTGGGCAGGTCGACGAGTATACGATCTGTACGTGTGCCGAACATGCGTGAGTTCTCTTCGTTATTGTCCGTAAAGAACATCGGAGTATCGCAGTGACTATCCAGTATGATGGCATTCTTGTGGATATGTTTTGCCTGGGCAAATATACTTGCCTCTTCCGTGAACCAGCGGAAAAGGGGCATCATCGTCTCATCACCTCCAAGGATGAAACATTCGGGATGCCACTGTACGCCGAGCAATGCCTTGTGTTCGCTCGATTCAATCGCTTCGATGATGCCGTCAGGGCTTACAGCCGATACTTTTAGGTGTGGACCGGCCTCGCTCACTGCTTGATGATGAAAGGAGTTAACAGGGAACTTTTGCTCGCTTCCAAAGATGCTTTGTAGCAAACTTCCATCCTGAATGCTAATTGTATGCGAGGCATAGTGGCGCGGCATGTCCTGTGTGTGCTTAATTCTTGCGCCATTATCTTGGACATAAATGTCCTGAAAGACTTTTCCGCCTAAAGCCGCCGCCATTACCTGTGTACCTCTGCAGATGCCGAGCATTGGGATTTGTCGGTGGAAGGCTTCCCGGGCAAGGAAGAATTCTGCTGCATCTCGCTGCGGGCAGACATTGCACAGCTGTGGCAATGGTTCCTCGCCCATGAGCAATGGGTTGATGTCACCACCGCCAGAGAAAAGGATGCCGTCGAGAGTGTCGAGCAGGGAAAGGAGAGCCTCATGGTTGTCATGTGGTGGAATTGCTACTGGCGTTCCTCCAGCACGAAGCACCGAGAGGTAATAACCATCGGCAAGCTCACAACCTTTTTCGCCGTAGTTGCCTGTGATACCGATGAGGGGATGCTGCCTGCTCATACCTCGTCCAGTGCGGAAGGTTTTGTCTCAGCATGCTGCGCTCCGATAGGCACTTCTTTCTTTATACTTTGTTTCAGTGAAATAAGTGTCTCGGTAGAAACTACGCCGTTGATTTCCTGCAAATGGTCGTTAAGAAGTGTCATGAGGTGTGCGTTGTCACGGGCATAGAGTTTGACAAGCATTGTGTAAGGTCCGGTTGTGAAATGGCATTCCACAATTTCAGGTATCTTCTCGAACTCCGCTACTACGCGTTTGTACATAGAACCCTTTTCAAGCGTGATGCCGATGTAGGTGCAGGTGCTGTATCCAAGGCTGGTAGGATTGACATGGAAACCAGAACCTACTATCACATCAGCATCTATAAGGTGTTGTACGCGTTGGTGCACGGCAGCACGGCTCACACCACATTCCGCAGCGACGTCCTTGAAAGGCATACGTGCATTGCACGATATCATCTCTAAAATCTTTTTATCTAATTCGTCTACTTTTACCATGACAAATAGTATGGTTTATTGTTAAAATGATAGCAAAAGTACGCATTTCTTTCCATATTACAAAGAATTGGGAAAGAAAAACTCAATGCAGGGAATAAGTAGCCAATATTCTTCACCACTTCGTGCGGGTAGCACATGGGTACTTCCTATTTGGTGGCTCTGCTAAGTATCCTAAGATAAATTGTGAAGTATATTAAGAAAATGAGAAAAGCCATTGTTTCGTACTTTTTTGCTTATAATCGTTGGACGGTGTGATTATTTTTGCTAACTTTGTGGGCAAACTTGATGAAAACAGTAATAAAATAGATACATATATGTCAACAAGAAGAGATTTCCTGAAAGGGGTTAGCTTAGCTACAGCAGGTATGACCCTGAATCCTGCCAGTGTGTTTGCCATGACGAGCAAAGAGACGAAACAGGCTAAGAGTGAGAAGGTGAAGATTGCCTATATCGGCATCGGCAACCGAGGTCAGCAGAATATCGAGGAGTTTGCCAGGACGAACATGGTGGATGTCGTGGCTCTCTGCGATGTTGACCTACAGGGTAAACAATGTGAGAAGGTATTGAGTATGTATCCTGATGCCAAGCGCTTCACTGACTTCCGCAAGCTGTTTGAGGAGTATGGTGACCATTTCGATGCCGTTGCAGCCAGTGTCCCTGACCATATCCATTTCTTCGTGGCTATGATGGCTCTGAAGTACGGCAAGCACATTTATCTGGAAAAACCCATGACACGCACTTTCCAAGAGGCCGAGCTGCTTATGGAGATGGCAAAGCGTCATCCTGAAATTGCCACACAGGTGGGCAACCAAGGGCATTCAGAAGCCAACTATTTCCAGTTTAAGGCTTGGATGGAAGCTGGTATCATCAAGGATGTGACGGCCGTAACTGCACACATGAACGAGGCGCGTCGCTGGCACAAGTACGATTGGAATATGATAAAGATGCCGGAAGGTGTCCCCATCCCTGTAGGAATGGACTACGATACATGGCATGGTGGTGTGCGCTACCACGATTTCAGCCCCCTTTACCATCAGGGCGATTGGCGCAGCTGGTATGACTTCGGCATGGGAGCATTAGGCGATTGGGGTGCTCATATCCTCGACACCGTACATGAGTTTTTAAACTTAGGCTTGCCCTACGAAATCAATATGCTCTATAGTAAATGCCATAACGAGTTCTTCTATCCCTTCAGTAGTACAATCCTTTTCCGTTTTGGCGCACGTGGAAACATGCCTCCTTGTGACATCACGTGGTATGATGGTGTGGACAACCTGCCTCCTCTGCCTGCAGGTTATGGCAAGAGCGAGCTTGCAGCCAACATTCCCACGACTAACCAAGGTGTTTATGAGGATAAAAAGGAGAAGGTGAATCCAGGTAAAATTATCTATTCGCGTGACCTTATTTTTAAGGGTGGTAGCCATGGTAGCACGTTGAAGATTATTCCTGAGGAGAAAGCTAAGGAGATGGAAAGCAAACTTCCTGAAGTGCCCAAAAGTCCCAGCAACCACTATGTTAACTTCCTTCGTGCTTGTCAGGGAACCGAAAAGACACGCTCGCCGTTCGAGGTCAATGGCGTGTTGAGTCAGGTGTTCTGTCTTGGCGTCATTGCCCAACGACTTAATGCTCAGCTCTTCTTCGATCCACGTACCAAGAGGTTTACTAACAACGAGTTTGCCAATGCAATGCTCACAGGTATGCCTCCACGCCGTGGATGGGAAGAGTTCTACAAGATAGACTAAAGTCTTTTCCTGTCCCTTGTAAATGGGAAGGAGAGACAAAGTATAAATTATAATATAGTTGTATAAATAAAATCAAATAAAGAAGGACTGTCTTCGTCTTTCCTTTCGAAAGGGTGGACAGCAAAGAATTATGAAAAAGATTGTATTGGCTATGGTGATGTTGGCTGTGGTGCCTGCATCTGCAAAAGTAAAGAAAGTAGTGGCAGAGTCAGTTCCTGCTCCCACAATGGACAACGTGCTCACAGAACAGGAGCAGCGTGAAGGCTGGCAACTCCTTTGGGACGGAAAGACTACCAACGGCTGGCGTGGTGCCAAATTACAGACTTTCCCCGAGAAGGGTTGGCGCATCGAGGATGGTATCCTCAAGGTGGAGAAAGCTAATGGCGCAGAAAGCGGCAATGGTGGTGATATCGTTACGGAGAAAAATTACCATAACTTTATCCTCAAGGTGGATTTCAAGATAACCGAGGGTGCTAATAGTGGCATCAAGTACTTCGTTGACCCGGACATGAACTTGGGGGAAGGCAGTGCTATCGGTTGTGAGTTCCAGATTCTCGACGACCTGCGTCACCCCGATGCCAAGCTTGGCGTGAAGGGCAACCGCAAATTAGGATCGCTTTATGATCTTATCCCTGCTCCTGAACAGAAGCCTTTTGACATTACTACGTGGAACACCGCTATGGTCATCGTGCAGGGTAAGCATGTGGAGCATTGGCTCAACGGAATGAAACTATTGGAATATGAGCGTAATACACAGGAGTGGAACGCACTGGTTGCCTATAGTAAGTACAAGAATTGGCCGGATTTTGGCAATCGTGACGGACGCATTCTTTTGCAGGATCATGGTGACGAAGTCTGGTATAAGAATGTCAAGATAAAGGAACTCTAAAGACTTGTAGAAAGGAATAATCATCGCGTCTTCCCGTCTAACGGGGAGGCACAAACTATTTTAATCGTATGAAGAAATTTATTTTGGCAGTTTTTGCCACTTTCTTTTTCGCGGTCGCAGATGCGATAGACGATCCCGTGCAGTATGTTAATCCCCTTGTCGGATCACATTCTACAGGTGCCCTTTCTACGGGCAACACCTATCCTGCTATTGCCTTGCCGTGGGGCATGAACTTTTGGACACCACAGACTGGCAAGATGGGCAACGGATGGTGCTACACTTATGATGCAGAGAAGATACGCGGTTTCAAGCAGACGCACCAGCCCAGTCCTTGGATGAACGACTACGCCATGTTCAACATCATGCCCGAGAGTGGCGATGTTCCCATTTACGATGAGGATAAAAGGGCAAGCTGGTTCAGCCACAAGGCAGAGGTGAGCAAGCCTCACTACTATAAGGTTTATTTGGCTGACTACGACATCACCACGGAGATAGCTCCCACCAATCGTGCCGCCATCTTTCGCTTCACCTATCCCGAGGGTAAGAACTTTCTTGTTATAGATGCTTTCGACCGCGGATCTTATGTCAAAATTATTCCTGGCGAGAACAAGGTTGTCGGCTATACTACGCGTAACAGCGGTGGTGTGCCTCCAGGCTTCAAGAACTACTTTGTTTTGCAGTTCGATCGCCCCTTTGCCTATACTTCCACAGCAGACGAGGGCAAGGAGAGCAAGAACCTTGAGATGCAGAGCAAGCACGCTGCTGCAGCCGTAGGCTTTCTCACCAAGCGCGGTGAACAGGTCAATGTGCGTGTAGCCAGTTCGTTCATCAGCATCGAGCAGGCAGAACTGAACCTTAAGGAGCTCGGTAGCAGGAGCCTTGAGGAAGTCTCTGAGGCAGGTCGTCAGGAGTGGAACAAGGTGTTGAGCGTCATTGATGTGGACGACAACAGCGATGTTGATCGTTTACGCACGTTCTATAGTTGCCTCTATCGTAGTGTGCTCTTTCCCCGTAGCTTCTTCGAGATTGATGCCAACGGCGAAGTCGTTCACTATAGTCCCTATAATGGTCAAGTGCTGCCTGGCTATCTTTTTGCCGATACTGGTTTTTGGGACACTTTCCGTGCTCTCTTTCCCTTGGTTAACCTGATGTATCCCGACATGAGTCAAAAGATGCAGGAAGGCTGGGCTAACGCATACAAGGAAAGTGGTTTCCTGCCCGAGTGGAGTGCTCCTGGCCATCGTGCCTGCATGGTGGGCAATAACTCTGCAAGCGTTGTAGCGGATGCTTACCTCAAGGGCATTCGCGGCTATGACATCGATGCCCTCTGGGAAGCTGTCAAGCATGGTGCCAATGCAGACCTTCCCAATACGACCAGCGGACGCAAGCAGTGGCAGACATATAATAAGCTGGGCTACGTCCCCTATGACAGTATCAACGAGAGTGCGGCGCGCACCCTGGAGTATGCTTTTGATGACTGGAGTATCTACAAGCTTGGTCAGGCTCTTGGCAAGCCTGAAAAGGAAATCAAGGTGTATGCCGAGCATGCCATGAATTACAAAAATCTCTTTGACAAGAGCTATAACCTGATGCGCGGCAAGCTTGCTAACGGTGAATGGGCGCCGAACTTTAATCCTTTCAAGTGGGGCGATGCCTTCACCGAGGGTAACAGCTGGCACTACTCATGGAGTGTCTTCCATGACCCCCAGGGACTTATCGACCTGATGGGTGGAAAGGAAGTGTTCAACCAGATGCTTGACAGCGTGTTCAACCTTCCTCCTATTTTCGATGAGAGCTATTACGGCGGTGTCATCCATGAGATTCGCGAGATGCAGATTATGAACATGGGTAACTATGCCCACGGCAACCAGCCTATCCAGCACATGATCTATTTGTATGCCTACAGCGGCGAACCCTGGAAATCGCAATACTGGCTGCGCGAGACGATGAACCGCATGTACAATGCTCATGCCGACGGCTATTGTGGCGACGAGGACAACGGTCAGACCTCTGCATGGTACATTTTTACGGCTATGGGCTTCTATCCTGTCTGTCCGGGTAGTGGCGAGTACGTACTTGGTGCGCCTTACTTCAAGAAAATGACGCTCCACTTGCAAAATGGCAAGGATGTGGTCATCACTGCTCCGGGGCAGAGCGACGAGAACCGTTATATCGGTGCCCTCAAGGTCAACGGGACGGAGTACGGCAAGAACTATGTGAACCATACCGACCTCATTGACGGCATGAAGATGGATTATACCATGCAGGCACAGCCCAACCGTCAGCGTGGTGTATCGGACGAGGCTGCTCCCTATTCCTTCAGCAAGGAGTATCAGCCGGCAAAGAAATCCAAGAAGAAGTGAAACAATCAAAGAACTGAAAGCAATGAGAAAACTATCAGCCTTCTTCCTCTGTATGCTGGCATGGATTGGCTCTGCCACGGCACAGGTGAATATAACTTACGACAATGAGGCGCAATGGAAGGCATACGAGGATTTCAATACTGCCTTCCTCGACAAGTCGCAGTCGCGCTATATCTACAAGGCAGACACCAGGCAGCCTAATGCCGACCATCGTGGCAACGGCTACCGCGACAAGGATGTCTCGGGTTGTGCTGCTGCCATC
>JAFLUV010000008.1:0-6713 GCA_022508635.1 Prevotellaceae bacterium | reverse complement strand
CCATCGTGGCAACGGCTACCGCGACAAGGATGTCTCGGGTTGTGCTGCTGCCATCTGGTGCCAGGCTATCATGTACGACATGGTCATCAACGCCTACCGTCGTGCTGAGGCAGAGGGCGATGAAGCCCGTATGCAGACATACAAGGCGCTGCACACGCGCATCTACAATGGAGAGAAGTCGCATTACGTGAACTTCGATTTCGACGATCCCAACACGAACAACGGATGGTTCGTCTACGACGATATCATGTGGTGGACCTGTGCCTTGGCACGTGCTTACGAGACGTTCGGGACAAAGGCTTACCTTACTTACTCCGAGAAGAGTTTCTGCCGCGTGTGGTACGGCTCTGCCAAGGTCGGCGACGACGGTTCCTATGCTGACCCAGCACGCTTTGAAGGCAAGTACGGCGGCGGCATGTTCTGGGAGTGGCAGCCTATCGCCAACCCCAAGCCTCATCAGCCTGGTGACTTCCGTTCTGCTTGCATCAACTTCCCTACCGTCATTGCTGCCTGCCTGCTTCATCAGCTTGTTCCCGAGGGTCGCAAGGCTCCAACGACAGCGCGTCCTACGCAGCAAACTAAGGAATGGTACCTGGAAAAGGCCAAGGAAATCTATGCTTGGGCGGACAAGACACTTGTCCGTAGCGACGGATGTGTAGCAGACGGTATCCACGGAGGCGGTCCTGAGTATAGCGACCACCTCTACAATCAGGCTACTTACATCGGAGCCAGCTGCATGCTCTATTTGCTAACGCAGGAAATCATCTACTTGACAAAGGCACAGCGTGCTGCCAACTACGTGATAAGCAGCATGTGTACGGGCGGTATACTGAAGTACGAGACGGGTTACGAGCAGGGCATCTATGCTGCCATCTATGCCCAGTACATGAGGACTCTTATCTACGATTGCGGCCTGAGCAGTGCCTTGGTAAACAAATACCTGACGCACATCCAGCGCAACATAGAGAAAGCCTACACCAATATGGACAAAGAGCGCGGTATCCAGATAGGTAACTTCTCCAAGAGTACAAGTGCGGACGATGTCGTAGAGAGTTACGGTGCCAGCGGTATGCCTGCTCTGATGCTGATGTTTCCTGCCAGTGATACGGCGACCCCGGTTGCTTCGTTCGGGGAAAAGGAACAGGATGGTCCCTCTGATGTCTATACCCCAGACGGCAGGTTAGTGATGAAAGGCGCTACTCCCGAGCAGGTACACCAACTCGACAGCGGCCTCTACATCTTCCAGCGCAAGAAGATACTTGTCCGATAGCCTTCATAAAAGTACGAAGGCGATTGGAGAATTTGGCGTGGGTGTCTCGGCAAGTCTTGAGACACCCGCTTCATTTTCAGGAAACCAGGATTACCTGCGTGTGGAAGTCGGACTTTCTGGATCGAAAAGCCGTACTTTCCAGGCCAAAAAGTAGGACCTTTTGCCCAAAAAAGTCCTACTTTCTTTTAAATAAGTCCAACCTTTTTTAAAATAAGTTCAACCTTTTTGAAAGAAAGTCCGACTTTTTTTGAAAGGAAGTCCTACCTTTTCCCGAAATAGGTGCGTGTTTTATTAAAGCCGGCATCTTAATGACCTGTCCAGAACCTTGGATTTCTTGAGTAATTGATTTGGGTTTGTTTCAATGTAAATTGCTTGGAATCTATGGTTGGAAAAGAGGATACAAATCGTTAATCAAATATAATAAATAAAGTGTGATGATGCGAAATCCCGTAAAAAGTCGTACCTTTGTGCGAAAATACAAAATACTATAATTAAATAAATGAAACACTTCAGACTTATAGACAACCTGATGGGTTGGCTTTCGTTTGCCATTGCGGCGTTTGTCTATTGCAGTACAATAGAGCCGACGGCAAGTTTCTGGGACTGCCCGGAGTTCATCACTACAGGCTATAAATTAGAAGTAGGGCACCCCCCTGGGGCACCCTTTTTCATGCTTACGGCTAATCTCTTTACGCAGTTGGTAAGCGATCCGATGCTTGTGGCTCGCATGGTAAACACCATGAGCGCCCTCTTCAGTGCTGCTTGTATCATGTTCCTTTTCTGGAGCATCAGCCACCTGGCACGCAAGTTAGTGGGCGAGGGCGGACAGGTGAAGACTGTGGCACAGCTCATTGTCGTGGAGGTCAGTGCCTTGACCGGTGCATTGGTCTATACTTTCAGTGATACATTCTGGTTCAGTGCCGTCGAGGGCGAGGTATATGCCTATAGTAGTCTCTTCACTGCTGTCGTGTTCTGGCTCATGCTTAAGTGGGAAGATCATGCTGACGAACCGGGTTCCGACCGCTGGCTCATCCTTATTGCCTACCTTACGGGTCTCAGCATCGGTGTGCATCTGCTGAACTTGCTTTGCCTGCCGGCTCTGGTGCTCATCTTCTATTATAGAAAGGTGAAGAATGCCACGCTGAAGGGTGCACTGCTGTCGCTTGTAGGCAGCGGCATGCTCATTGCAGCAGTGCTGTATGGCATCGTGCCCGGTATCGTAAAGGTGGGCGGATGGTTTGAGCTGCTCTTTGTCAATACGCTGAACTTTCCCTTCAATACGGGTGTCATTGTCTATATCGCCCTGCTCACGACCGTTGTGCTCTGGAGCATCTGGGAGACTGTCAGGCAGAAGAGCCGTTTGCGTATGTCGCTTACCTTCCTTGTCAGTGTAGGTATGCTTGGCATCCCCTTCTATGGTTACGGCTGGACGAGCATCCTCTGCGGTGTAGTCGTGCTCGGTCTGCTCTATTTCGCACTGCAATGGAAGCGCGAGGGCAAGAACGTTGTCACTGCCCGGCTGATGAATACTTCGCTGCTCTGTATGCTCATGATAATGATAGGCTACAGTTCTTATGCCGTCATCGTCATTCGCAGCGCAGCCAATACGCCTATGGATCAGAACTCGCCCGAGGACATCTTCACCTTGGGCTCCTACCTGAGCCGCGAGCAATACGGCGACCGTCCGCTTTTCTACGGACAGGCTTATACCAGTCAGGTGCTTCTCAAACCCGAAGGCAACTATTGTGTGCCTGTCAGCAAGAAGGGAGCTCCTGTCTATCAGCGCAAGGAGAAGGTCAGTCCCGATGAGCCCGACCGCTACGAGATACAGCGCTATGATGTGAATTATGTCTACCAGCAGAATATGTTCTTCCCGCGCATGTACAGCGATCACTATGCCAGCGCCTACGAGAGCTGGATGGGAGGCGTGAAGGGCAAGGTCAAGAGTTACGAGCGCTGCGGTGAGATGGTGCAGGTGAAGACCCCCACACAGTTCGAGAACCTGCGCTTTTTCCTCAGCTATCAGGTCAACTTCATGTACTGGCGCTACTTTATGTGGAACTTTGCAGGAAGGCAGAATGACTTGCAGGGTAACGGCGAATGGGAGCACGGCAACTGGATAACCGGTATTCCCTTCATCGACAACCTGCGTCTGGGCGACCAGAGCAAGTTGCCCAGCGAGTTGCGCGAAAACAAGGGTCACAACGTCTTCTACTGCCTGCCTCTCCTGCTTGGCCTTATTGGCTTGCTGTGGCAGCTCTTCAAGAACAACGAGCAGAACAACAGCGAGGGCGAGAAGCAGTTCGGCATTGTCTTTTTCCTCTTCTTTATGACGGGACTTGCTATCGTGCTCTACCTTAACCAGACGCCTATGCAGCCCCGTGAACGCGACTATGCCTATGCGGGCTCTTTCTATGCCTTCTCTATTTGGGTCGGCCTCGGAGTGGCGGGCATGGCTGCCGGCCTGCGCAGGCTTGTTAAGAGCGATGTGGCTTGTGCCCTGCTCAGTTGTATCTGCATCCTGGTGCCCATACAGATGGCAGGCCAGACGTGGGACGACCATGACCGTAGCGGGCGCTATACGTGTCGCGACTTCGGGCGCAACTACCTCCAGTCGCTCGACCAGACGCGTTTCCCCATCATCTTTACCAACGGCGATAACGATACCTTCCCTCTCTGGTACGCGCAGGAGACGGAGGGCTTCCGCACCGATGCCCGTGTCTGCAACCTTTCCTATCTGCAGACAGACTGGTACATCGACCAGATGAAGCGTCCGGCATACGACTCTCCGGCTGTGCCTATCCACTGGAGCCGCCTGCAATACGTGGCAGGTACGCGCGAAGGGGTATCCGTGAAGCCGGGTACGCTGGAGCACATCATCGAGACGTACAAGGACAATCCCGAAGGCCTCCGCGAGATGCTGGGTGACAATCCCTATGAACTGAGGAACATCATCGACCGCTGGGTACTCAATGACAATGTCGACCTTCGCTTTATTCCCACGGACAGCATTGTCGTGACCGTGGACAAGGAGGCCGTGCGCCGTAGCGGAATGATGATAGCCGCTGACAGCATCCCTGACTATATGCACATCAGCCTCAAGGGCAAGCGTGCCGTCTACAAGAGTGAGATGATGATGTATGAGATGCTGGCTCAGTGTAACTGGGAGCGTCCTCTCTACATTGCCATGACTGTTGGTCCCGACAACAGGGCGACCCTCGAGAATTACTTCGTGCAGGAGGGTCTCGCCTATCGCATTACGCCTTTCAATACGAAGAAGAGCGGCAGGGACATTGATACTGAGAAGATGTACGAGAACCTCATGACGCGCTTTGCCTTTGGTGGCATCGACAATCCTGACATCTACCTGGACGAGACGGTTATGCGTATGTGCAGTACGCACCGCCGTGTCTTCTCGCAGCTTGCTTCCCGCCTTGTCAAGGAGGGCAAGCTCGACAAGGCTGCTCATGTGGTGGCTAAGGCCGAGGAGGCTGTTCCTTCCTATACTGTGCCTCATTCCTATGCCAGCGGCTCGCTTGAGCTGGCACGTGTCTGGAGTACGCTGGGCAAGAAGGAGGAGGCGTGCAACATTGCCTATCCTGTTGCCGTGCAGGCTACGGAGTACCTTGAGTGGTACCTGAACCTGCCTGCCAAGATGCTTGTGCTCAATGAGAAGGAATATATGTACTACCTCTATCAGCTGCATGGTGCGCTGAGTGTGCTGGAGGGTGCCGGAAGCGACAAGACGCTGGAGCTCTCCAAGCAACTTGACATGTACAACCGGGTTTTCCAGAAGATCATGTACGGCAGCGTGGGTCTGGACGATGCTGGCGATGCCGGGGACGATGAGTACTATGACGAGGAGGATACGCTGTAGGCGTGTGCCTGACGCACGTCTTGCAGCGGCACCTTCCTGTCCTGTCCGCCTCTGTCCTGGGCACGGGGTTGTACGTCTCTAACCTGTAATACTACGCGCATCGTGTTTATCGAGCAGCCGCCACGCATCTTCCGCTGGTTCTATCCCCATGCCTTGTGGCGGATAGACCGGCACAGGAAGGTGGTCTATCTTACCTTCGACGATGGTCCTATCCCTGAGGCGACGCCTTTTATCCTTGACATCCTGGATCGCTTTGACGTCAAGGCGACGTTCTTCATGGTGGGCGAGAATGCCGTCAAGTACCCGCACTTGTTCCGTGAGGTACTGAGGCGCGGGCATCGCGTGGGCAACCATACCTATAACCATATCTCGGGTGCGCGCCATACGGCATGGGTCTACCTGGCTAACTACAAGAGAGCCGACGACGTGTTCCACAGCAACCTTTTCCGTCCGCCCCACGGGTGGATAGGCATGGTGCAGTATCGTGTGTTGCGGCACTTTGGCGTCAAGGTGGTGATGTGGGATGTGGTGACGCGTGACTACAGTCGTCTGCTTACGGCGCAGGATGTGCTGGAGAACGTGAAGCGATATACGCGACAGGGCAGCATCATTACGTTCCACGACTCGCGGAAGAGCATCGACAAGCTCAAGCATGTCCTTCCGGAGGCGCTTGTATGGCTCAGGGAGCAGGGGTATGAGTTTGGCGTTATTGAATAGCGGGGAGGTGAAGGCCCGGGCTCTGAGCCTGGGCTTTGTTGCGTGCGGACTGGCCGTGGCCGAGCCTGTGGAGGAGTCTGTGGCTGCCCGCTACCGCCGGTGGATTGGGCTTGGGTATTGCGCTGGGATGGACTATTTGTGCCGCAACGTGGAGATGCGGCTGAGGCCCGAACTGCTTGTGCCCGGCGTGCGTACTATCGTCAGCCTTGCCATGAACTTCATGCCGGCCTGCCATCAGCCTGCCGTCAGCCTCTATGCCCAGGGACTTGACTACCACGATGTTATGCGCGAGCGCATGCGTCGGCTCATGTCGGACTTGCGGCTTCAGGGGCGGTGCTTCGTGGATACGGCTCCCGTGCTGGAGCGTTACTGGGCGTGGCGCAGCGGGGTGGGGGAGTACACGCGGAGCGGTCTTGTCAGTGTGCCGGGCTATGGGCCGACGGTCTTCCTTGGCGAGCTTTTCCTTACTGCCGGGGCTGACCGTTACGACCGGCCGCTTCCGGGGACTTCGCCGTTTCCGGAGTCGGAGTGGACTTCGCTTTGTCCTGCGCTTACTGCCGACGGCCTTGATGCCCGCCGTTGTGCCAGCTACCAGACCATCGAGCATCGCGGTGCTTTGCCCGAGGGCTTTCGCCTGGGGGCTGCCTTCTATGGGTGCGACCGCTGCCTGCGTGCCACGCCGCAGTTTGCCGAGTCCAGGCCGACTGCCGAGCCTGCCTTCCAGCCTTCCGATGCACTTCTTCGTATGTCGCCCGACGACTGGGACTGCCTTACCGAGGATGGGTACAGGAGTCTCTTCCGTGGTTCTGCCGTGAAGCGTGCCAAGTACGAGGGGATTATGCGCAATAT
>JAFLUV010000079.1 GCA_022508635.1 Prevotellaceae bacterium | reverse complement strand
GTTAAATGAACCATAGCTCCATCTGTTCACGAGAAATTCGTCGAACTCACGTTAAATTACTTGGAAACGTTCTACAGAAGCCGGAGTTGGACGGGAACGCATTTTTCAGAGATCAGAGAATCCCCATCCGCAGGAACATCTCCCTATAGTAGTGGACTTTCCGTTCGAAAGCCATAGGATAGGCACGCGAAGAGGACGGGAGGCGCCAAAGCAACAGTCCATGACCCGCACGGTTATGGACTGCTGGTATTGGTACATACTCTCCGAGCTTCGGCCCCTTCGCAATGTCAAAGTAACGGCAAAGCACGTCCGAAGCCTTCTGACCAGTAGTGACAATAGCTTCCAGACAAGGAAGTTTGCGCAAGAGAGCGTAAAGATCTGTCGGCTCAACCACCTCCAAGTGCTCATCCGATGCATTATCCTTCAGCCTCCGCACTGCAGTCGCCGTGTCAAAGAAGGCAAGTCCCCTCTCCTGGCAGAACCCGACAATCGCATCAAGGTCAAAGCGTCTCTCCCCCGATAGAATAAAACGATTGCGGTCACGGAAGAACACCTCTCCCTCAATGCGCCAATGGTCATTGATGAAGTTAGGGTAATAAAAATCCATACACCACCGCTTACGCTGCGGCGGGAAACTCCCGAGAAACAACACTCTCGCTCCTTCGGGAAGGAATGGTACGAGCGGATGGTACTCAATCCCGTCCCCATTCCTTCGCAGGTTCTCACTATTCAGCCAGCTTCCCATCTATCTCCCTTGGATTTCCCTGCTCAACGCTTGCGAAGACCCGATCGAGCCTCTACGACGTTCACCACATAGTCGCCCAACTTCTCGCAGGCATTGATGAGATCCATGTAGATGGTTCCTACGGCGTAGGTATAGTTGTGATTGTTGATGTCGATGATATTCTGCGACTTCAGCTGGTCACGAAAACTGTTTATTTCATTCTCAATGTTCAAGCAGCGGTTGACGTCAAATGTATCCTTTCGGCCGTTCATCAACTGGTTCATGTGTGTCAACGCCTGATTAACCAAACCCATCATGGCATGGAGGTTCTGATACTGAGCCTCGGTGAAATGCTCCTTCTTGCCCTGTACCTTGAGATTGATCGTCCGAGCCATTGTATAGCAAGAGTCACCGATACTCTCCACTTCCGATATTTCACGCAGCATAGCCCGTATCTTAGCCTTCGTCTCGTCGCTCAGGTGTGCATCGCCCACCTGATCAAGATAATTGGCGATACTTATCTCCATGTTGTCCGAGATGCTCTCGTATTTCTCGATACGCGCAAAGAGTTTGTCGAACTTAGCCTGGTCTTTCTCCGTCAACAAATCACATACCATACCAAACATACGTTGTATGCGTACGCAGAAAAGAGCAATCTCCTTGTGCGCCTCCAGCACGGATAGCTCTGGTGTCTTCATAATGCCTGATGTGATGAAATGCAGGCGGAAGTCCTCCTCTTCGCCAGCCTTTGGCTTGATAACCCAGCAAACAAAGCGCTCGATGTAACGGATGAAGCCTATCTGAAGCACGGTGTTCGTAACATTGAAGGCAGAATGGAACGTAGCCAGCACTATGGAGATTTTCGCCAGGTTCGCGGCGTAGCCAGCATCACCTATGTTAAGTCCGCGATCGAATCCTACGAAACTGCATACAACATTGACAAAAGGTTGCAGCAGAATCAACGCCCAAGTAACACCAATAACGTTGATGGCAAAGTGAGCCAAGGCCGCACGGCGAGCCTGCGTATTCGCGCCAATAGCCACGATGTTCGCCGTGATAGTCGTACCGATGTTCTCGCCTAACACCAACATGATTCCTTGGTCTATGTGCAGTACACCCGTGGAACAGAGCGTCATCGTTATAGCCATGATGGCAGCAGAGGACTGGACACAAAGCGTAAGCATCGTACCCATGAATAGGAAAAAGAAGGAATTCCAGAAGTTAGGGGCATTAAAATTCCTGAAGAACTCACTAATGACGGCATTCGTCTCCTGGTCTTCTACCAGGCTGAAACCCGTCTCTTTCAGCGTACTCAAGCCGAGAAAAAGGAAAGCTATGCCGAAGAGGAAGTCACCAACGATACGGCGCTTCTTCATGTATATCAAGATAATACCGACGAAAAATGACGGGTAGATGAGGTTGGTCACATTAAAGACATCGGTCAGCGACATGAGCCATGCTGTCACTGTCGTACCAATATGAGCACCCATGATGACCGAGATAGCCTGAACCAGTGTCAGAAGACCGGCGTTGACAAACGAGACCGTCATCAGTGTAGTAGCAGTGGAAGACTGGACAGCTGCCGTAACGAACATACCCGTCAATACACCAGTAAAGCGGTTTGTCGTCATAGCGCCAAGCACATGACGTAACTGCGGGCCCGCCATTTTCTGCAAAGCTTCGCTCATGGACTTCATGCCGAACATGAGCAGTGCCAGCGAACCTAATAACTTAAAGGCAATAAGTAGAGACATAATATATATAATGTATAGTTTTACATGTTTCTTAATTGCATCATGTGGACAGCCACGAGGGCTGCCGTCTCAGTGCGCAGTCGACTACCTCCAAGGCTTACGCTGCGATAGCCGTGCTGCATGGCAAAGCGCACCTCGTCAACACTGAAATCGCCCTCCGGCCCTATTAGAACCGTACTGGGAACTCCTGGGCGAAGAACATCAAAGAGCAGAGGCTTCTCCCATTGCCCCCAAGCCTCTATCCCCGACTCCTCAGAGTAGCAGTGGCAGATAAATTTGTCGCCTTCACGTTCTTCAGCAACGAAGTCGCGGAAGCGCCGCATGCCGTTCAGCCTTGGCTTCATGGCCTTGTGGCTCTGCTTCATAGCTGATATTAAAATCTTGTCTATGCGTTCCTCTTTCACCATACGCCTCTCGCTGAACCGACAGTCAAGGAACGTCAGTTCGTCAAACCCAATCTCCGTAGCCTTCTCTGCGAACCATTCCACACGATCCATTAGCTTTGTTGGCGCCATTGCCAGATGCAAATGCCCCTGCCAAGCAGGCTCCTGAGGTATAACCTCCTCAATACGGTAGGCACACCGATGACCCGTAGCAAGGGTAATCGTAGCACGATAGAAATTTCCCCGTCCGTCAACCAGAAAAAACTCGTCGCCGATACCCATGCGAAGCACTCGCAGGACATGTGCCGCCTCATCGCCCGGAAGTTCTGTCGACGTCGCAGCGTCGGGAGCATAGAAGTATCGAATTTCCTTCATATAACCTAAGTCTTCTGCACTTTAATCCTCGTGGAACATTTCGGTAACGGCTCTCCCTTGAATAGCAAAGCAAACAGTATTGCGACTGCCAACGTATAGCCTGCAAAGATGAACCAGCATATCTTCCAGCCCATAACTACCTCTCCTGCGCTGGAAGTACCAACCCCATGAGGCGTAAAGACATAATGATTGACAACCGACTGCGCTACCAGCATGCCGACGAAGGATCCCAGACCGTTAGCCATCATCATGAACAGTCCCTGTGCACTGCTACGGATGCTGTCGTCGGTCTCCTTATTGATGAAAAGCGAACCTGAGATGTTGAAGAAATCAAAGGCCACGCCATACACAATCATGGAAAGAAGAAACAGCCATACACCGCTACCAGGATTACCGAGAGCAAGGAAGCCAAAACGAAGCACCCATCCAAGCAAGGCTATCAGCACGACTTTCTTGATGCCGAAACGCGAGAGGAAGAAAGGGATAAGCAAGAAACAAAGCGTCTCACTCACCTGGCTGAGGGAGATAAGGATGTTAGCATGCCGGACGCCAAACGTTGACTGATATGCTTCCATACTGCCGAAGCTGGTGATAAAGGGATTGACGTATCCGTTTGATATTTGCAGGCAAAAGCCTGTAAGCATAGCGAATGTCAAGAACATTGCCATACGAGGATTCAGGAACAGGCGGAAAGCATGCAGCCCAAGCGCCTCCGCAAGTGTCTTCTTCCTATTGCCTCCCTTTTCTATCCTCATGCGCGGCATTGTCAACGAGTAAGCAGCCATGACAAGACTCAGGCAGCCGCTCACCATCCACTGTCCCGGAGTGGACTGAAGGCCGCACAGGTCTACTATCCACATCGTCACAATGAATCCGACAGTTCCCCACACGCGAATGGGCGGAAATGCCTTCACTGTGTCAAGTCCTGCCTTTTCCAATGCGGAGTACGCCACAGAGAAACCCAAGGCAATAGTCGGCATGAAGAATGCCAACGAAAGTGTATAGAGCGTGAAAAGCATGCCAAACTGCACCGCACTGCCTGCCTGGTAGCCGTATGCAGACGCTGCAATCATAAAGGTACCCGCCAGCACATGGCACAGACTCAACACCCGCTGTCCCTCCATCCATCGGTCTGCCACGATACCCATGAGAGCCGGCATAAAAATACAGACGATGCCCTGCACAGAATAAAACCAGCCTATGTGGGAACCAAGCCCGGCCTTGGCAAGATATGTGCCCATTGAGGTCAGATAGGCTCCCCATACTGCAAACTCTATGAAGTTGAGAAGGATCAGGCGTAATTTAATGCTGGGCATTGTCGCTTGTAGTTTCAGTTTGTGTCATTTATCGTTGTTCTTCTCTTTAAGGATACTTCCGAGGACTCTCTCCTACTCCACATAGAGGACAAGCCCCTTCAGGTATTCTCCCTCGGGATGATAGATGTTGACCGGGTGGTCGGCAGGCTGATGCAACTGATGCAGGATGCGCACCTTACGGCGAGCCATGGCGGCAGCCGTAAAGACGGCCGTGCGGAAGTGCTCCTTGTCGACTGCCTGCGAACAGCTGAAGGTGAACAGGATTCCTCCCGGCTGTATCTTCTCGAAGGCCTTGGCATTGAGCTTCGTATATCCTCGCAGGGCATTATGCAGGGCATCCTTGTGCTTGGCAAAAGCCGGCGGGTCGAGGATGATGAGATTGTATTCCTCCTGCATCTGCTCCATGTACCGGAAGGCATCTTCGGCGAAGGCGGCATGCCGATTGTCGCCGGGGAAGTTGTACTCCACGTTTGCATCTACCAGCTCCACGGCCTTGGCACTGCTGTCGACGGAATGCACCAGTTCTGCCCCGCCACGCATGGCGTAGACGCTGAAGCCGCCGGTATAGCAGAACATGTTAAGCACCCTGCGTCCGTGTGCATAGCGTTCCACGAGGGCACGATTGTCGCGCTGGTCGATGAAGAAGCCTGTCTTCTGTCCTTTGAGCCAGTCGATGTGGAAGGCCAGTCCGTTCTCATAGGCGATGTCGTCGCTGCTCTCTCCCCAGAGGAAGCCGTTCTCCTGTCCCAGCTGTGCCTTGAACGGGAGCGTGCTCTCACTTTTGTAATAGACGGCCTTGAGCTTTTCGCCAAAGACTTCCCTGAGTGCTTCCGCCAATTCATGGCGGCATACGTGCATGCCGACGCTGTGTGCCTGCATGACGGCCGTCGAGCCATAGATGTCGATGACCAGTCCGGGCAGGTTGTCGCCTTCGCCGTGCACGAGGCGGCAGGTATCGTTCCCTTCCTTGCCGACGACGCCGATGCTGCGACGGACTTCAAGAGCTGCGGCAATGCGCCTGCGCCAGAAGGCCTGGTCGATGCGCTGGCGCTTGAAGGTAAGCACTCGCACTGCGATGCTGCCTATCTGCCAATGACCGATGGCAAGGAAGCGTCCGTCCGAGGAGAGCACCTCGACGATATCGCCTTCCTCCAGCGGGTCATTCCCTTCCGTGTGGTGGACGGCACCGCTGAATATCCAGGGATGGTAGCGGCGGAGGCTTTCTTCCTTTCCCTTGCGAAGTATTATTGTTTTCATCATTTGCCTGTTGCGTGTGTTAATTCACTTTTTCCTCCGTGGCGACATGGGTGAGGTCGTAACCTTCCCTCTGCATGCGGAGCATTTCCTCGTACAGCTGTATGCAGGCCCAGGCGTCGGTGGCGGCGTATTGCTGCTGCGCCTCGCTCAGGCTGGCTGCTTCCCAGTTGGTGAGCCGCTGTCCCTTGCTTATCTTCTGCCCGAAGATGTTGGCATAGAGCTTTTGCAGGCTCATGTCCTCGATGCCCATCTGCCCTGCCACGTTCTGCAGCTCGACGAAGGTTCCCGGCTGGAAGCGCTGGCGCTGGCTCAGGGAGCGCAGGTCGTCGTGCCAGGAGAGTCCGACCTTGGTGATGGCATCGTCCTTCAGCAGGTTGACAAGGCAGTCGGGGAGGCCTATCCGGTTAAGGCGAAAGAGGAAGCAGACTTCGGGGCTGCTCACCTGCAACAGTGCGACGGAATGCTGCCGCCCCTTGGTGAAGGAAGGCCGTGTCTCCGTATCGAAGCCCAGGAGGGGCTGCTTCGCGAGGTAGCGGACGGCTCGCTCGGCGTCGCGCTGGCTGCTGACGACTTCTATGTGTCCGGGGAAGACTGCGCGGGGCAGGCCGGCGATGAGGCGCTTGTCGTATCGGTCAACTATTCTCTTCATTGTCGTCTGCGTTTATGCCATAGCGGATGCGGTGCAGCTGCCTGAGCGTGTCGAGCAGTGTCCGGCCCCAGTAGAGCTCAAAGCTGTCGCGCAGCTGCCAGAGGGCATCCGGCATGCAGGGCTCCAGGCGCTGCTGGTAGACTGCCACGAAGTTGCGCAGTGCCTGATAGACGTCGGCTAATCCCTCGCTGACGGAGCACCAGCGGCTCTCCTCGGTCTGCATATCCTCGTCCCAGACCAGCATCTCGTACTCGTCATGCCTGTGCAGCAGGCGGTAGGCTCCGGAGCGGACGTAGTCGTAGTCATCCTCCGTCACCTGTCCGTCCGGCACGAAAGTCCCTTCCGTCTCCGCTTCCGGCAAGAGCTGTACCTTCATATATATAAGAGGCAGCAGCTTGAGCAAGGTTCCGACGAACTCCGTCGCCGTGCGCTCCTCGCTCTGCTCCAGAAGGGCGCAGTATTCGGCGGCGATGGTGACAAACTCCAGTGTTTCCTGGGCGTAGGATGGATTATCTACCCGGCTTGACATTCTTCTTGCTTCCTTTTTCCGTGCAAAGATATAAAGAAGCGGGCGAAATTCAAATAAATCTGCCAAGCAAAAGGGCTAAAAGTGTGGATTTTGCACCATAATGCCGCGAAATGCGCCATATAAGGGGTACGGGAGAATGCCGTAAAGGACGTTCTGCGGCAGTGTTTTTTCGTTGTCGGTCCGTGGACTGTCCTTGTCCGAAGCGAAAGCCGGATGTAGAGAGTCTGGAATTTCTTGGCCAACATTTCCAAATTTCTTGGCCAACATTTCTAATTTCTTGGCCAACAATTTCAATTTCTTGGCCAAGAAATTTCAAACTCTCCGTAAGCAACTAAAAATTTCTTCGCGAACAATTCTAAATTTCTTCGCGAACAATTCCAATTTCTTCGCGAAGATTTTTAATTTCTTCGCGAAGAAATTTTGAACCGGCGCCTGGGAAATCCCCGACCGCCGGCCGTGGGTACAAAAAAAGGAAGCCGCGACGGCGGCTTCCAGATGCTGCGGGTGCGACGGAGCAGCGCTCGGTCAGTGCGTCATTCCATCGGAAATCAACCGGCGGGCTTCCTCTATCATGGAGTCCTTGCCCTGTGCCGCAAGAGCCTCGTCGAGGAAGGCGTACCTGTCAGGCTCTATGCCGAACTCCGTGTGCTGCATCCTGGCGTCGAACGAAGGGCTGGCACTGAAGCGGACGCTCCAGCCTATGGGCAGCTCGCTGGAGAGCGGCATGCCGGAGCCGCCGCCCGTCTGGTCGCCAAGGACAAAGACCAAGGGCATCTCCTTCATGTTCCGCACAAAGGTATTGGCAGCACTGTAGCACGAACGGTTGGTGAGCAGCACGACAGGCTTCTGCCACCTCACGCCCCTGGCCGGAGCGACGTACTCCGGGCGCGGCTCCGAGAAGTCGTCGTGCCCGGTCCCCGTCTTGTGGCAGACATAGCCGACAAGCGTCTCCTCGTTCGTAAAGCGACGGGAAAGCCGTTCGACGTTAGTCAGCTCACCGCCGCCATTGCCGCGGATGTCCAGAATCATGCCGTTGCACAGACGCAGGTAGAGGAGCATGTCCTCGAGGTTTCCCTCGCCGATGGCATCGGAGAAGCTCTCGTACACGACGTATGCAACGTTGTCGGGAAGAATCGTGTACCTCAGGCCGCTGCCTATATGGTAGTCCGTGCCAAGATACTGCTGACGAAGCTCCACGTCGAGGTTCAAGGGATAGTCCTCCTTCCACGACCAGTTCCTCCCCAGGTCAAGGCTCGTCAAGAGGTTCACGTGTCCGTCCCTCAGCTCGGAAAGCATCTGGCAAAGCACCTCGAAGAGCTGCACGCGCGACATCCCCGGATTGAGCCTTGCAGAGTACTTCGCACGGATGTCAGCCCAGCTGAAGCCGAGCTGTTCCTCCTTGTACGTGAGAAAGCAATAGCGTTGGTCAATAAGCGTCCACAAGGCATCGAGGTTGCCCTGCGGCGTATCGTCGTACTCATACTCGCTCTGCTGGCATGCAGTCAGTACGGCAAGAAGAATGGCAATGACGGAGAACAGGCGTTTCATTTTCTTTTCATCAGTTGGAAGTGTCGCACAAAACCGAGCATAAAGGAATGGCTGACATCATGGTACCTCAGGCTCCGGGCATTCGACTGCCTCACGTCGCAAAGATAGCCGATGCGCAGGACAGTGCGCTTCATACAGAAGTCCACCGTCAACAGCTGGCGGAGACTGAGCGAATTGCCAGGATGCGCACATATAATATCGTGCCCCACCCCTCTTTGTGATATCTCGTAGTATGTTTCGCCAAACTCCGGGCAGAACATCATGCCCAGCACCGGAAGGTCTGCCTGGTACGCAAGCCGCATGGGAAGTCGGCAAGGACTGCCTCCCTTGCGCCCGAGCGGAACATAGAAAGAATAGTCGGCTCCGGCAGACAGAGAGACATCTAAGCTGAACCGCCCCTGTGCAGGATTGTTCCCATTACGGCTATTATAAAGGAAACCAAGGTCGGTGCCAGCCAGCATGCCCCCCTTCAGGCCGAGACCAGGCAACGGCGAGTAGTGATAGTGCCAGCCGGCATCGTACGCAAGCCGGCCCCCCAGATAGTTAGCCGATGCAGCAGGATTCTCAGTAGAAGTAAAAGCTCCCTGCAAGGTGCTTTGAAAGGAGACATGATAGTCGGCGAGACGTGTCATCCGCTCGCTCTGGGTCAGAAAGCTCACCTGAAGCCCGGTGTACTCCATCGGCGACAAATAAGTGTCGAACTGATTCGTCCGTCCCACGCCAAAGAGAAGCGCCCGTGACGTAGGACTCCTGTCCGGCACAGGCTGAAGGGCCAGCTCCTCTGCACAGGCACTGGCAGGAAGCTGGAGCGCCGTCAGAGTCAGGCACAGCAGTATTATCGCTTGACATAGTTTCTTCATCTGCACAAGTACTTAAGGACAACTCAAAGCTCAAGCCTAAGTTGCCCGTTCATTTCGTCGGCCACGTCTTGCTGGCTCTTGCCATCGAAAGAATCGGCCTCTTCGCCGGAGTCCTCGCCCGCAGTCCCGCTACCGCCAGCCTCCCCGTCATCGTCCTTCTCTTCCCTCACTTCAGGAACACGCGTCGGCTCCAGCTCTTCCACCTTGCCGACATGAAGGGTCGTGACACGCTTGCCTATGGCTTTGTAGCCCTTGACACTGATGAACGACTCCGCATCCAGCTCAATGGGGTCGCGGAAGTCATCGACACCACCCATCGTGACAAGTATCCGGGGATAAGGCGTATCAGTAACGAGCACGATGTTCTCGGCCGGCATCTCGCCCATGAAGTTCTGCTGGCGCACGGTTGCTTCCAGCTGAAAGCGCTTTATATAGAGGAAGCCTGACTGCGCACTGTTGTAGTAGACGCAAGTCCAAACCTTGCCGGCATCATATTTCTCTAAACGGAAGATGTTGTCCTCGTAGTGGTTGTTGATGTCAAAGTTCGTCAAGTAGTATCGCCCGTCATTCAGCATGACAAGAACCTGGTCGTTGCCGTCGAACTCCCCAAGGAATCTGCCCTGACCGTCATAGTTAAGTCGTTTGATATCACTGTCGAACCAGACCTTACGGCCACCCAGCGTACTGCTGCCATGGCTTTTGAGCGTCACCTTGCTGACCTCAAGCTTTGAAAGCAGATTGCCTCTGCTGGCACGCCCCTTTATCATGATTTCACTGAAGTCCTTGTCGAAAAAGACGTGCTTGAGCTTTGGATTGGGCTTGAGGATAACCTTCACCACCTCTGCCTCGCCATTGGGATTTGCCGTAAAGTAAAGTACACGCGAACCGGGAGTTCCCGTCGTAAGGTCGTACTCTCTGTCGCGTGTCACAGCCGTGACGTTGAAACGCTTGATGTAGTTGACTCCGCTTTTCCCGTCGCGATAGACAACATTATATATAGTGCGCTCGTCATTCTTGCGGAAGACGGCTATGTGAATAACCTCTGCCTTCTTCTTCTCCTTTTTGCTGCGCTCAGTCTCTCCGATAAAGAGTTTTTCAGCTATGCGCACAATCTTGTAAGTGCCGTCGCGATAGAAAATGATGACGTCGTCTATGTCAGAACAGTTCGAGACAAACT
>JAFLUV010000078.1 GCA_022508635.1 Prevotellaceae bacterium | reverse complement strand
CTATACTTCGAAGAATATATCTTTCAGTGCCTTGCGTTTTTTCTCAGGGACGTCTGTGGAGGCTGCATATCCTATGGGGATAATGACTGTGGGTTCTTCGGTCTCCGGCATCTGGAACAGTTCGTGGCAGAGAGCAGCATCAAAATTACATACCCAGCATGTGCCGAGTCCCTGCTCTGCAGCGGCCAGACAAAGGTGCTCCACGGCAATGGCGACATCTATGTCACCGTGATGTTTCTCATCGCAGCGAACCCATTCTTCATCGTGAAGCAAGGAAGCAAGGATATATAGCGGAGCACTGTTGAACCACTCACGCTGGTAGCACGACTGCAACTTTTCTTTTCCTTCTTGACTACGTACAAGGCGGAACTTCCACGGCTGGCGGTTCACTGCTGACGGTGACAGACGCACACACTCCATAATGTAGGCCAGTTTCTCTTCCTCAACAGCTCGCGACTGATAGCTGCGACAGCTGTACCGACTTTGTACAATGTCTACCATTTGATTCATAGCGTAATATTTTTGTTCGTTTTGCAATTAGGATTTACTGTGACAAAGGTAACACATTTATTTCACATCGGCAAGCACCGGCAAGACATATCAGCACATGAGGGATTCAAGTCGAAAAACATGGCATGAGGTACATGCGGTTAGAGGATTATTTCGTATCTTTGCGTCCTGCTAAACCATTTACATACATAACACAACTACAGACATGAAAGTCCTGTTAATAAACGGCAGCCCCCGTACAAAAGGCAATACGTTCCTCGCACTGAGCGAGGCAGCAAGAGTCTTGGAGCAGAATGGAATCGAGACGGAAATAGTGCAGATTGGCACGAAACCCATACGCGGCTGCATCGCCTGCGGGCAGTGCAAGGCAAAGCAGCTGGGACGTTGCGTGTTCGACGATGACGTCTGTAACCGCTTTGTGGAGAAACTGGACGCGGCAGATGCGCTCATAGTCGGCTCGCCTGTATATTACGGCCAGCCTAACGGCAGCGTGTTGTCGCTGATACAGCGCATGTTCTTCTCTGCCGGCAGCAAGGTGACGAACAAGCCCGCTGCAGCCGTATGCGTATGCCGTCGCGGAGGAGCCACTGCTGCCTGCCAGACGATGAACATGCCGTTCCAGATGATGAATATGCCCATCGTCACCTCACAATACTGGAACATCGTATATGGCCGCGAGGAGGGGCAGGCGGCTCTCGACGCAGAGGGCATGCAGACAATGCGGACGATGGCTGCCAACATGGGATGGCTGCTGAAGAAGATACACGCCGACGGAAAGCCCGATTACCCGGAGCGTGAGGAATGGCAGCCGATGCACTTTATCAGATAGCGGAGGAGGCGCACAGCGGATACCTTACGACCATTTGACAGAAAAAGACAAGCAAGAAGATGAGAATCGACGAACAATTCAACATCATAGCAAAGGAATATGATGCAGACAGACGAAAGTTCCTGCCGTGTTTCGATGCTTTTTATGGAGAGACGACGCAATTTGTCGCAAGCTCTATTCCTGCCCCCAGACAGGTCCTCGACTTGGGAGCCGGTACTGGGTTATTGACAGCGTTCTGGCATGCCTTACTCCCTGAAGCGAAATATATGCTGGTGGACATAGCCGATGAAATGCTTGACATGGCAAGAGAGCGCTTCAAGGAGGCGCGGAACGTATCGTATGAGGTACTCAACTATACCGAATCCCTGCCTGCCGTCAGTTTTGATGCCATCATCTCTGCGCTTTCCATTCATCATCTGGAACACGCGGACAAGCAAAGGCTGTTCCGCAGGCTCTACGAAAAGTTGCCCGATGGTGGTGTGTTCGTGAACTATGACCAGTTCTGCGGCGAGACGGAAGAAATGAGCCGCATGCTGGACAGTTTCTGGATAGATGGACTCATGCACAGCGGACTCTCCCGACAAAGCCTGGAAAGGTGGCAAGAACGAAGGAAACTCGACAGGGAATGCTCCATGTCCGACGAACAGCGCTGGCTGAAGGATGCTGGATTCCGTACAGTGCAATGCGTGTATTCTGCCGGGAAGTTCTCCGTCTTCATGGCAATAAAATAACACCATTAACCTAATTGAATAGCAACTACATACAATAAGAATAACATGAATAAAAAACTCCTCATCCCCATCCTCACTCTGCTGAGCCTGTGCACCCAGGCACAAGTGAATGAAAAGCCCTTTGTCGTCCCCGAACTTTCCACGTGGACAGGAGCAAGCGGCACCGTACAGCCCTGTGGACGCATCCTTGTCAAGGACAAGCAGCTGCGCCCCATTGCAGAACAACTGGCAGCTGACTACAAGCACATACTCGGCCAGACAGCAGCCATCACATCGGGAAAAGCCAATCAGGGTGACATCGTGCTCACCCGCAATGCTGCGGACAAGACCCTGCCCGCCGAAGGCTATCGCCTGCGCATAGGCAGCACCATCGAGATTGAAGCCTCCACGCCGGCCGGCGCCTACTGGGGCACACAGACCCTCCTGCAACTGCTGGAACAAGGTCCCCTGCCCAAGGGAGAGACTGTAGACATTCCCCAATACCGCCTGCGCGGCTTCATGCTGGACGTAGGCCGAAAGTACATTCCCATCCATTACCTGCGGAGCCTGGTACGTATCATGGCTTACTACAAGATGAACACCCTCCAGCTTCACCTCAACGACAACGGCTTCAGGCAATACTTCGAGGACGACTGGGCAAAGACGCCGGCAGCCTTCCGCCTGGAGTGCGAGACATATCCCGGACTGACAGCCAAGGACGGCAGCTATACGAAAGCCGAATTCATCGAACTCCAGAAGCTGGCAGAGCAGTTGCACGTCGAGATCATACCCGAGATTGATGCACCGGCTCATGTACTGGCCTTCACGCACTATCGTCCCGAACTGGGCTCAAAGGAATACGGAATGGATCACTTCGACCTCTCCAACCCCGATGTCTACGAATTCATGGACAAGCTGTTCGATGAATACCTTTCCGGAAAGGAACCCGTCTTCCGTGGCCCTCGCGTAAACATCGGAACGGACGAGTACTCCAACCGCGACCAGAAAGTGGTGGAACAATTCCGTGCCTTCACAGATCACTACCTCACCCTCGTCAAGTCCTACGGCAAGCACCCCTCGCTCTGGGGCGCACTCACCCACGCCAAAGGCACCACGCCCGTACAGACCGACGACGCCCTGATGATGTGCTGGCACAATCCATACGCCCAGCCCGACTCCATGATAAGCCTCGGCTATAAGCTCGTCAGCATCCCCGACGGACTGGTCTACATCGTGCCCGCAGCCGGCTACTACTACGACTACCTCAACTGCAAGTATCTCTACGACAACTGGACGCCGGCTGTCATTGCCAACAAGACCTTCCCCGAGCAGCACCCGCAGATAGAAGGCGGCATGTTTGCCGTATGGAACGACCACTATGGCAACGGCATTTCCACCAAGGACATCCACCATCGCGTGATGCCGGCCTTGCAGACATTATCCGTAAAGTGCTGGACAGGAAAGCAAACCACCCTGCCCTTCGAAGACTTCAGCCAGAAGAAGCAGTCCCTGAGCGAAGCTCCCGGAGTCAACGAACTCGGGCGCATTCCGGAAAGAGGCTATCAATTGTCCGCCATAGAAGCCGGACAGACGCTCGGACTGCCAATCGCAGACGCAGGCTATGACTATGCCGTATCCTTCGACGTCGACTGCCAGCCCGAGGAGCGCGGCACCGTACTGACCCAAAGCGAATACGGCACCTTCTACCTCAGCAGTCCCAAGGACGGCAGATTGGCATTCATGCGCGACGGCTACCTCAATGCCTTCAACTACACCCTGCCCAAGTCCGGGAAAGTCAACATACGCATTGAGGGCAACAACAAGGAGACATGCCTCTTCGTCAACAACAATCGCGTACAAGTGCTTGCCACGAAGGAAGTCTATGTCATCCGTCCGGAGAATCGCCTGAACACCCTTGTGGACGCACCCTTCGAGCCCGTCGTATACAATACGGGAGCAAAGATGTACTATGTGCCGACGCTCTTCTTCCCCCTTGCCAAGGCAGGACAGTTCAAGAGCCGGGTAACGAACCTTACCGTCAAGCCATGGACAAAATGAACAGACGCAGTTTCCTGAAGAGAGCCGGAGCGCTTCCCCTTCTTGCAGGAGCGGCACTGCCCGCGTGGAGCGAGCGGAAGAAACTCTTCAGGCAGAAGAGAGACGAGTATGCCCTGTCTCAGCTGCCAGACTGGAAGGGGTTCAACCTGCTCAACAAGTTCTGGCCTCATGGCCATTCGGCATTCGACGAGCGTGATTTCGAAATAATGGCAGAATGGGGATTCCACTTTGCCCGTGTTCCCCTGTCATACTGGTGCTGGAGCAAGGAGACGGACTGGTACTCGGTAGACGAACGCGTGCTGAAGGAAATAGACCATGCCGTTGAGCTGGGCAGGCAGTACAAGATACACATCAACCTGAACTTCCATCGGGCACCTGGCTACTGCATCAACCGCGACGACAGCCAGCCCGTGACGACCAACCTCTTCGAGGACGAGGCACCGCTGGAGGCCTGTGCTTTCCATTGGAAACTGTTTGCCGAACGATACAAGGACTACTCCAACAGGGAGGTCAGCTTCAATCTGATAAACGAAGCCCCATCGGTCGAGGCAGAAAAATACGACCGTGTGGCACGCCGACTGATTACTGCAATTCGCAGCGTTGACCCGAAGCGCCTTATCTTTGTCGACGGGAAGGACGTAGGCACTCAGCCGCTCATGACCATTACCGACATCCCGGGCATCGTGCAGAGCGGACGCGGCTATCAGCCTTTCCTCCTGACACACCTGCGTGCCACGTGGGCAGCAAGCTGGTCTGCCATCATGGAATATCCGGCAGAGAAGGTGACCTGGCCGCTCGAGCTTGACGGCAAGCTCTACGACAAGGACTTCCTTCGCGAGGCTTCCGTCAACCCTTGGAAGCCATGGACAGCCGCAGGCGGAAAGGTTCACATCGGCGAGATGGGATGCCATAACCACACGCCCCACGCAACTGTCCTGGCATGGCTCGACGACCTGCTCGACGTATTTGGCGAACAGCAATGGGGATGGTCGCTCTGGAACCTCTCCGGCACGTTCGGCGTCATGGACAGCGGGCGCAAAGACGTGAAGTACGAGGACTACAAAGGCCATAAGCTGGATCGCCACATGCTCGAAGTCCTGAAACGTCACTTGTAAGCCCTATCCTTATGACGTGCAATGCTTTCTACCGTTTCTCCCTACTCTGCTTGTCATTGATCTGCCTGCCTCATTGCCTTATTGCTGACAATAATGCAGAGCATAAGGTTTCCCGAGCCTGTGACTTCGTCAATTCCATCGGGGTAAATACCCATTTCGGTTACTACGACACACAATACGGGCGTTATGAGGAGATACTGAAGCCGCGCCTGATAGAGTTGGGAGTGAAGCACATTCGCGACGGAACGTACAATGCAGACGTGGTTCACAAGTATAAAGAGATGGGCGAACAGGGCATCCGGCTGTTGCTGATAACGTCTTCGGACAAAGCAGTGGAGCGGGCAAAGTCCATAGGAAAGATGCTGTGGGGAGTGGAGGCTGTCAACGAACCGGATGGTGGTCGGAAACCTGGGACATGGGAGCAAGAAGCGCGGCAAGAACAGAGGCGTCTGTATGAATCAATAAAGGGTGACTCTGCCACCTGTCAACTTCCCGTCGTAGGCCTTTCCTTGGCTAACATAAAGGATAGTCCATCCCGCTTGGGCGACATATCCCGCTGGATGGACTACGGAGGGATGCATCCCTATGCTGCCGGTCGTCACCCTTCGGAACACTGGGGCTGGGGCATGTCTATGGACGATGCGCTGTCTGAAGCCCGAAAGGTTAGCGGAGAGAAACCGCTGGTGGTAACGGAATGCGGCTATCACAATAAGGAGGAGAACCCGAATCATCCGGGTGTTTCGGAAGAGGCCGCTGCCATATACCACCTGCATCTGTTCTTCACCTACTTCAACGAGGGCATACTTCGTTCGTACAAATACGAGTTTCTCGACCTAAAACCCGACTGTGCCATGAGCGATATGGAGTGTCACTTCGGGCTGGTACGTTCCGACGGTTCGGTAAAGCCTTCCTTCTCTGCACTCAAGAATCTGCTGGCGCTCCTGAGCGATACCGACGAGGCTTTCCTTCCTCGTCCCCTGCCGCTTCAGCTTACGTCTGGCGATGAAGCTCCGGTTCGGAGTACCCTGCTGCAGAAGTCCGACGGCTCATGGTGGCTGGCACTCTTCAGGCCTGTCTCCGTCTATGACTTGCAAGCCCACAGGGACATTGGCATTTCGCCGATTCCTGTAGAAGTACGGCTTCCATGTCGCATGAACTGCCGCCTCTTCCGCCCTGACCAGTCACAGCTTCCCTTTGCATCATTCCGCAAGAAACGGAGCATAACGGTAGAGCTTGGCGCAGAATTAGTGTTAGTAGAACTTAGAGCGTAACGGCCTCTGGTATTCATGCTATGCCGCCTGGTACACAGAAACATGCCCCGTCTCCCGACATGATGCTGGGAGGCGGGGTATCTCTCTATGTATAAATGTATATTATAATAATGTATATCTATGACAAACCATTTTATGACATCTGTACCATGGCTAAGATAAAAGTTAAGTTCCGCCCCTCAACAATCAGGGGCAAGCGAGGATTGATATATTATTATGTCTCACACCGACAAGACGTGCGCCACATCACCACCCCGTTCCGCATCCTTCCCGAGGAGTGGGACGAGGAACGGCAGGACATAGTCTCCGGGAAAAAGGAACTCGAGTGGGTACGGCACCGCATCGAGTGCGACATGGGCACATTGCAGAAAATCGTCGGCGAGCTGATGCAGGCACAGGCTGCCTTCTCCGCCGACGACATCGTGGCTCGCTTCCACGAGCCGGAGCGGCACGTCTGCCTGCTCTCCTACTTTCAGGAGCAGATATGGGCACACACTGCATGCAACCGTCTGGGAACCGCCACCAACTACCGCAGTGCCTTCAGCAGGCTCAGCAGCTTCCTGACAGGGCGCAGCCCGCTTCTCTCGGAGGTGAATACGCGCTTCGTCGAGGAGTATCAGGATCACCTGCAGCAGAGAGGCATTGCACGCAATTCGCTGTCGTTCCACATGCGCATCCTGCGGGCGGTCTACAACAAGGCAGTGCGCCACGGGCTCATCGAGCAGACCTTTCCCTTCCGCAACGTATACACGGGCATAGACCACACGCGGAAGCGGGCTGTCAGCGAGGACATCATTACGCAGATGATGCGCCTCAACCTCGAAAAGCACCCTTCGCTGGCCTTTGCCCGCGACATGTTCCTCTTCAGCTTCTTCACCCGGGGCATGGCGTTCGTCGACATTGTCTTCCTGAGGAAAAGCAACGTGCAGGACGGCTTCATACGCTACACCCGCCACAAGACGGGGCAGCAGCTCACCGTGCGCATAGAGAGTTGCATGAAAGCCATCATCGACCGCTACGCACCATTCGCAGAGAATACGCCCTACCTCTTCCCGATGCTGACGCAAGACGACGCAAAGAAGAGCTTCGCACAGTACAAGAGCGAACTGAGGAGCTACAACAACCGGCTGATGCAGATATCACGGATGCTGGGACTGGGCGACAACATCTCCTCCTACACCTCGCGCCACAGCTGGGCGACGGCGGCACGCAACCACAACATACCCGTCTCCATCATCAGTGCCGGCATGGGACACACATCCGAGCGAACCACGCAGATATACCTCGCATCGATAGAGAACACACTCGTGGACAATGCCAACAAGGGGCTGCTGGACAGCTTCAGGCTATAGGAAAGTCATTCTCAAGAGAACGGTCTGCCATTTTCAAGAGAGTGGGTGTGCCGTTCTCAAGAGAGTGGATTGCCATTCTATAGAGAGTGGATGTAGCGAAAAAAGAGGGTGATTTTGGGTTCTGTCCTTTTCCTTTTCTTGTTAAGAAATGGAAATGTTTCGCCGACAAAATTACGCCGATTATTTATTCCATGCAAGAAATTTAAATAAAAATCTAAAAAAATGTTGCGTTTTCGTCTCAAATGAGGCCAAAAAGGCCGTTTTGCATCCGCTTTTTGACTGCAAACGGACGTGCGATGCAGACATAGCGTCCTCTCGTGTCCGGCAGAAATACCTGTCCCGGCAAGGGGAAAACAGTCCTCCTGCATGCAAATGTTGAAACATTTGTTTAAAATGTTTAACCACTTTTGTCCTTACGGAACACTAACATGCAGATAATCCGTCACTTGATGTACTCCTTCCATTTCTTAACAAGAAAGGGATAAAAGAGCTAATATCATTACCGTGAACAAAGACACTAAACGGACTGAAACGAGCATGAAAAAGCACTTGCTGCTACTCTTCTTCCTACTGGGAACGTTCACCGCAGCGAAAGGGCAGAACGTCGGAATGAAGACAAACATCGTGGGCGATGCACTACTCTCACCAAACCTTGACGTAGAGTTCGGACTGTCGACCAAATGGTCGATGGACGTAAGCGGGCAGTTCAACTTCTGGACCGTAAACGGACACCGTTGGCGCCACTGGGCACTACAGCCCGAGGCACGCTACTGGTTCTGCGAACGCTTTGCCGGGCACTTCCTCGGATTCCATGCCATCGCCGGAGAGTTCAACTTCGGCAACATCGACAGCAAGCTCAGCTTCCTCGGAAGCAACTTCAGGAAACTCTCCGACCGCCGCTACCAGGGATGGGGCATAGGGCTCGGGGCAGCCTACGGATACTCGTGGGTGCTCGGCATGCACTGGAACCTCGAGCTGGAGCTCGGCCTGGGCTGGATCTACAGCCGCTACGACGTATACCCGTGCACCGAATGCGGCACAAAGCTCGAGAGCGACCGCAGCCACAACTACTTCGGCCCCACAAAGACAGCACTCAACTTAGTCTACTACTTCTAAAGCACAAAAGGAAACGATGATGCAGACGAACAACATATATAATAAAGGCATCGCAGCCGGAGCCTTTGCGCTGCTGCTTTCGCTGCCGCTCGCTGCCGACGAGTGCAGCACAGGCATGCGCATAGCCAACCCCGTGCTGAAGCGCGACGGAGCGGCCATGAACGTCGGCATGGAACTCAACCTCACCGGACTCACCGTGAAGCACACCGGAGCCACGGTCATCACCCCGATGATCGTGAACGACATCGACACGCTGCGCCTCCCCTCGGTAAGCATCTACGGACGCACCAGCTGGTACATGTCCCACCGTAACGACCGCATGCCGCTGGGAGGAAACGAAGGAATCGCACTGCGCTACGACAAGGAGCGCCCGCTCGAGCCCATAGACTACGCCCAGCGCGTGCACTACGACGAGTGGATGAACGGCGCAACGCTCATCGTAGAGCGCACCGACTACGGCTGTGCAGGATGCCCCGCAAGCCGCGACACAAGCCTCATCGCACACTACCGCAGCATCGGCTACAAGCCCACCTTCATCTATCAGACAAAAGTGGCAGAAGCCGTAAAGACACGCGAGCTCTCCGGACGCGCCTACATAGACTTCCCCGTAAACCGCACGGAGATCAACCCCGACTACCGCCGCAACACAGTAGAGCTGCAAAAGATCATCGCCACCATAGACTCCGTGAAGCAGGACCAGGACGTCACCGTAACCTCCATCACCATCAAAGGCTTCGCCTCGCCCGAAGGCACATACGCCAACAACGAGCGCCTCGCAAAGGGACGCACCGAAGCACTGAAGAACTACGTCCAGCGCCTCTACCACTTCCCCGCAGACCTCATCCGCAGCGACTACGAGCCCGAAGACTGGGCAGGCCTGCGCGAATACGTCGAAGGCAGCACCCTCACCCATCGCAGTGAGATACTCGCCCTCATAGACGACCACATGCTCGACCCCGACACAAAGGACAAGCGCATACAGGCACGCTACGGCGAAGACTACCGCTTCCTCCTCCAGAACGTCTATCCCGCCCTGCGCCACTCCGACTACCGCATAGAGTACACCATACGTACCTTCAGCGACCCCGAGGAGATACGCCGCCTCCTGCGCACCGCACCGCAGAAGCTCTCCCTCAACGAAGTCTACCTCGCAGCCCAAGGGCTCGAGCCGGGCAGCGAAGCCTACAACGAAGTCTTCGAGACAGCCGTCCGCATGTTCCCCTCCGAGCCCGTGGCAAACCTCAACGCAGCCAACGCAGCCATGCAGCGGAGTGACCTCACAGGAGCAGAACGCTATCTCACCAACGCCGGCGACACGCCCGAAGCCGTCTACGCACGCGGTGTCCTTGCAGCTCTCAGGAAGGACTACCCCACCGCCATACGCCTTGTAGAGCAAGCCATCAGCCAAGGCCTCCCCGACGAGCAAGGCATACTCGACCACCTTCGCGAAGTAGCCGAAAACGAATAGCCACCAAAGCAGCACAACATGCAAACAATATACCTAAACATCACGGCAACTATAGCAGGCCACATCGAAATGCCATATCGCAGCCATCAGAGTTACTATACTAACTCATCAGAGTTACAGTACTAACTCGACAGAGTTACTATACTAACTCAAATCGTAGCACTATAGCAGACAAAACAGCATCACTATATCAAATGACATGACAATGCTATA
>JAFLUV010000077.1 GCA_022508635.1 Prevotellaceae bacterium | reverse complement strand
GCGCATATAAACGGCGGGCGCCGCATTATCGATTGGCGGCCGCCAATCGAAACTTGCAAGTAAGAGGCTTGACGTGAATTCATCGAACTCACGTTAAATAAGTAAGGGAGAGTGTCAAACAGACACTCTCCCTTTTATTTAAGTCTTGCTCGTAATTCTTAGAGCTGGGGACCTGCAGCGACGAGAGCCTTGCCAGCTTCGTTGCCTTCGTACTTCTTGAAGTTTTTGATAAAGCGTGCAGCTAAATCCTTAGCCTTCTCTTCCCACTCTGCAGGAGCAGCGTAAGTGTCGCGAGGATCAAGGATGGCGGGATTTACATTGGGCAGAGCCGTGGGAACCTCGAAATCGAAGAAGGGAATCTTCTTTGTCTCGGCCTTCAGGATGCTACCGTCGAGGATCGCGTCGATGATACCACGTGTATCGGGTATGCTGATGCGCTTGCCTGTTCCGTTCCAGCCGGTGTTCACGAGGTAAGCCTTTGCACCGCTCTTCTCCATCTTCTTGACGAGCTCCTCAGCATACTTAGTGGGATGCAGTTCGAGGAAAGCCTGACCGAAGCAAGCAGAGAAGGTGGGAGTGGGCTCTGTGATGCCGCGCTCTGTACCTGCCAGCTTTGCAGTGAAACCGCTGAGGAAGTAGTACTTCGTTTGCTCGGGAGTGAGGATGCTGACGGGAGGCAGTACACCGAATGCATCGGCACTGAGGAAGATGACATTCTTTGCATCGGGACCAGCGCTTTTGCCGTTCACCTTCTTGACAATCTTCTCGATATGCTCAATGGGATAGCTTACGCGAGTGTTCTCGGTGACGCTCTTGTCGTTGAAGTCAATCTTACCGTCTTCAGATACCGTGACGTTCTCCAGAAGGGCGTTGCGCTTGATGGCACCATAGATGTCCGGCTCGTTCTCCTTACTCAAGTTGATAACCTTTGCATAGCAGCCGCCTTCGAGGTTGAATACGCCCTCGTCGTCCCATCCGTGTTCGTCATCACCAATGAGCAGACGCTTCGGGTCGGTGCTGAGTGTCGTCTTACCCGTACCAGAGAGACCGAAGAAGATGGCGGTGTTCTTACCTTCCATGTCGGTGTTGGCAGAGCAGTGCATGGAAGCAATGCCATCAAGGGGCAGATAGTAGTTCTGCATAGAGAACATACCCTTCTTCATTTCACCGCCGTACCAGGTGTTGATGATGCACTGTTCGCGGCTTGTTACATTGAAGGCTACGCAGGTCTCGCTGTTGAGGCCAAGCTCCTTGTAGTTCTCTACCTTTGCTTTGCTGGCATTGTAGATGATGAAGTTGGGTTCGAAATTCTCCAGTTCCTCAGCTGTGGGCTGGATGAACATGTTTGTTACGAAGTGTGCCTGCCAAGCTACCTCCACGATAAAGCGGACAGCCAGGCGTGTGCTTTCGTTTGCACCACAGAAAGCGTCTACTACATACAGGTTCTTGTTGCAAAGCTCCTTGACGGTAAGTGCCTTGATCTTTGCCCAAACCTCCTCGCTCATGGGGTGGTTGTCGTTCTTGTACTCCTCAGAAGTCCACCATACAGTGTCCTTTGAGTTTTCATCCATAACGATGTACTTGTCTTTGGGGCTGCGACCGGTGTAGATGCCTGTCATTACATTCACTGCGTTGAGCTCGGTATTCTGACCTTTGTCAAAACCGGTCAGGCCTGCCTTTGTCTCCTCCTCGAAGAGAACCTCATAAGAGGGGTTGTGAGCAATCACGGTGCTACCTGTGATGCCATACTGTGTCAAGTCTAATTTTGCCATGTTTAATAGATGTTGATATTATTATAGTTTTTTTATGTTTTCGCCTGTTTCCTGCTTTTTGGGTGCAAAGATACAATTTTCTTCTGATACAGGAAAGCCGTTTTTTGTTTTTTAACCTTTGTGAGACATTTTATTTGCCCAAGTATGCTTTTTTGCAAAGTATACTTGGCATTTATATAGTATCTCCTGATCTGTATACGGCGAAAAAGGATGAATACTTAGCGTGTAAGTTCCTTAATCAGGTTATCCGCCTTGCCCCATTTGTCAATGATGAAGAGGATAAAACGGACATCAACGCCAATGCAACGCTGCAAGTTGCCGTCGAAGGAAATATCGCCCGACATGGCATCCCAGTTACCGTCGAAAGCCAGACCGAGCAGTTCGCCCTTGCCGTTGAACATCGGGGAACCAGAGTTGCCGCCCGTAATGTCGTTGTTGGAGAGGAAACACAGGTGCATGTCTCCCGTCTTGCGGTCAGCATAGCGTCCCCAGTCGCCTTGCTTCATCAAGGTAACGATGTCGTCCTCCAGCTTATAGTCGTCTATTTCGCCTTGCTTAGCAGCCTTGTCGATCAGGCTTTGTGCGGTGGTATAATATTGGTAATGTTGCCCGCTTGCTGTATAGTCTTGGATGTATCCGTACGAGAGACGCATGGTGAAGTTAGCGTCGCTATAGTGCGGTGTCTCCTGCTCCATTTCAAGCAGTGCCTGCGTGAGCAGGTGCTCGTTGTACTCAATGACGGACGAGGCATCGCGGCTGCTACCTACGATCTCCTGCATCTTCGTTGGAATGTCTCCAGCGTAGAGCAGGGCAGGGTCGGTGTCGCGCAGCGTGCTGTCGGCAAGAAGCTTGTCGATGGCAGATATGTCAGTACAGATGGTACGGGCAAAGACATCGCGTGCAAATGCTGCTTCGTCGCCTCCGTAGAGACTGTCGATGGCGGTATAGCATTCAGGCCAATAGCGACGTTCTGTAATCTGTTCGCGGTAGTTGCGGAGCAGGGCTACCATCGTGGCTTCGTCCAGCTTGGCATCATAATCCTTGAAGAAGGCCTCCATGCGGGTACGTACCTGAGCCGCTTCGGTGCTGTCGACATCCTGTGGCATGGAGTTCAGCATGTTTGCAACGCGAAAAATTTCAATGCCCCGCACGAAGGTTTCGTTGAAGAAGCCTCTTGCATAGACATCACTGCGCCGTCCTGCGTATGCCTTTGCGAGTCTGCCAAACATTGTCCCAAAGCGGTCGCTGAGATCCTTCCGGCTGCCGTACCATTCCCGAATCCTTTCCTCGAGACGTTGTTTCTGGGCGATCACGCCGAGGTCGGCAATGGCTTTGTTCATGCCGATGCTATTCTTCCAATAGTTGCTGCTACTAGCCCATTTGCTGGCGTATTTAATGCCAATAGCACGGTCAGCATCCATGAAGCGTTTCCACACCTCCTGCTTTTTGCCGCGCACCTGTATGATGCTGATGTTACTGGCATTCACACGTTCGTCGATGCCCCAAGAGCTCATGTATCGGCTGGTGCTGCCCGGATAGCCTATGGTCATGCAGAAGTCACCGTTTTGATAGCCTTTGGTTGCTATGCGTGCGTAGTTGTCGCAATGGAGGGGAACGTTTTCCTCGCTGTAGTCTGCAGGTTGTCCGTCCTTGTCTGCATAGATACGGAAGACGCTGAAGTCGCATGTCTGGCGAGGCCACATCCAGTTGTCAGTGTCGCCACCGAATTTCCCTAACGTTTCTGTTGCCGTGAAGACGAGGCGTATGTCGCGATATACTTTGTAGAAACTAGCATAGAAAGCATTGTTCTCATAATATGCCTTGACGACACACTCCAGATCCGGGTTGCTTGCCTGCAATTCCTTTTCTACGGCTCCTATGATACTGTCGGTATAATGCCAGTCGAGTTCCGTAACAGATTCATCGGGATGGGCATCATAAACGGTATTGAGTGCTTGTACGACACGTTCGGTGCAATCCTCTGTGCGTTGCAGAAATTTTACAAAAAGTCCTTCTGCAGGGCGCTCCTCGCTGTGTTTATGTGCTACGAAACCGTTTGTAAGGATGTCATCTTCTGGCGTTGAGAGGCGCTGAATGGCACTGTATCCGCAATGGTGGTTGGTGAAGACCAGCCCATCGCGGCTCACTACGACACCAGAGCAGAAGTCTCCAAAATCTACCACGCAGTCTTTGAGACTTGGGTGTTCAGTGCTGTAGAGCTGGTCAGGCGTAAGCTTGAGGCCGAGGCTGCGCATCGCCTTTGCTGTCTTGGAGTCGATATTATTTAACATCCACATGCCTTCGTCGGCATAGGAGATACATGAAAGCACACACAGGGTGGCACAAAGAATTATTCTTCCCATAAAATTTTTGGTGGTTCTGACGGTAATAATTATTTATCTTTCTTTGGTTTTCTCCTTGCCCAGCCTTCTTCGCTGAAATCGGGTTGCTCTCCTTTTAACTCTTTTCCCTTTGCAGGTTTGTCTGGGTTGAGGAACTTCATCCAATCCTCTTTCTTAAACTTGCGACCGCGAGGTTCGGTGTAGCCACGCTCTTCTCGGGAAGGCTTTACGCGTTTCTCATGGCGTGGTGGTGTCGCAGGTTCTTCATGACGTTGGAATACCATTGGTTTTTGTGGTCGTACCGAAGGCTTTTCTTTCGGGTGGTTTTGTTCGCTTCTGCGGGCTGGCTTTCCTTCCTTCTGCTGGCTTTCATCTGTCGAGATGTCACAGACGACGCTACGGCCTTTTACCATCACGCCGTGCTTCAGTCCCTTTAGTACGCGGTTAAGGTCTTCCTGCTTTACCTCTATGAAAGAAAAACTCTTCATTAAGTCAATGCGACCGACAGCCACCTTATCGCCCATCACGTTCTTGTTGATGAGGCCTATTATTTCGCGGGCATACATGCCGTCTATCTTGCCGATGTTGAGGAAGAGGCGGACGTAGCCTTCTTCGGCTTGATGCGACTTGTTTCTCTTCTCTTGTCCCTTGTTTCTTGTCCTTTTCTCCTTTGGATCCTCTATCTCAGGTGCATTGGCATAGTATTGAAGGAAACGTCCGAACTCGCGTGATAGTACACGTCGAATAAGGTCGTCCTTGTCAAGCCATGCCCAACGCTTTTGCACTTCGTTCATAAAAGGAGCTATCTCCTCTTCGTCTACTTCTACGCGCTCTATCTCGTCAATGACATGATAAAGTTGTTTGGTGCAGATGTCTCGCGGATCGGGCAGGGTACCTTGCTCGAAGGTTTTCTGTATCTCCTGTTCCACCTGTCTTATCTTGTTGCGTTCTCGCATGCTAATGATGCAGATGCTTGTGCCTTTCTTGCCTGCACGACCTGTACGCCCAGAGCGATGTGTGTAGTTCTCCACGTCGTCAGGCATGCCGAAATTAATAACGTGTGTCAAGTCGTCTACGTCAAGGCCACGTGCTGCCACGTCAGTAGCCACGAGAATCTGTATGCGGTGGCGGCGGAAACGCTGCATGGTCAAATCGCGCTGCTGCTGTGAGAGATCGCCGTGCAGTGCGTCTGCATTGTAGCCATCGCGAATAAGGTTGTCCGCTACCTCCTGCGTCTCTAAACGCGTGCGGCAGAAGATGATGGCATAGATGCGGGGATAGAAGTCGACGACACGTTTGAGGGCAAGATACTTGTCGCGAGCGTGCACCATATAATATACGTGGTTTACATTCTCGGCACCTTCGTTTCGACTGCCTACTTGTATCTGTGTGGCATTTGTCAAATAGTTTTGTGCAATGCGCTCTATCTCGCGGCTCATTGTAGCACTGAAGAGGAGTGTCCGGTGTTGGTTAGGGATGCTTTTGAGGATGCTGTCAAGATCCTCTTGAAAGCCCATTGAGAGCATCTCGTCTGCTTCATCTAATACAACGTATCGCACTTGTGAGAGGTCTGCTACACCGCGTTTCGTCAAATCCATAAGTCGGCCTGGGGTTGCCACAATGATGTCAGTGCCGTGCTTGAGGGCACGTATTTGCGGTTCGATGTTCGTGCCACCATAGACAGCCAATGTACGTAGGTCGGGTAAGTGCTTGCTGAAGCCTTCTATGTCGTCTGCTATCTGTAGGCAGAGCTCGCGCGTCGGACTTAAAACAATGGCACTTGGCGTGTCAGAAAGCTCTTCTTTTGAGAGAATTTGCAGCAGTGGTAAACCATAGGCTGCTGTCTTTCCGGTTCCGGTCTGTGCCAGAGCCACTAAATCGTTTTTTTGACTAAGCAAATAGGGAATCACCTCTTCTTGCACGGGCATAGGGTGTTCATATCCCAGTTCTTCAATGGCTTGCAGAAGAGGTTCGTCAAGCCCCAGTTCATTAAAGTTCTTCATATTGGTTGCAAAAGTACAAAGAATTTAAGAATTAAGGAAGAGGAATTAAAAATAAATTTGTACTTTTGCATTGATGAAGACGGGATTAGTACTTGAAGGAGGCGGAATGCGCGCCTTGTTTTCTGCTGGCGTGATGGACGTGATGTTAGAGCACGGTATCCGTTTCGATGGTATTGTAGGCGTGTCGGCGGGTGCCACGTTTGGCTGCAACTACAAGTCACATCAGCCAGGACGCGTGTTGCGCTATAATTTGCGATTCAAAGACGATCCTCGCTACATGGGTCTCCGTTCCTTGTTGCGTACGGGTGATCTCGTAGGGGCAGATTTCAGCTATCACACGTTGCCCAATGAATTGGATATTTTCGATCGTGATACTTATGGCCATGATCCGACCGTCTTTCACGTTGTCTGTACGGATGTAGTGACAGGCAAACCTGTCTATCACCGTATTGACCATATGGATGACGAAGGACTTGACTGGATACGTGCCTCGGCCTCTATGCCTCTTGTGTCGCGTCCTGTCAGTCTTGATGGTCATCTTTTGCTTGATGGTGGCATAGTTGATTCTATTCCTCTTCGCTATTTCCAAGCACAGGGCTTTGACCACAATGTTGTCATTTTGACACAACCCAAGGGCTTCTTTAAGAAGAAGACGAGACTAATGCCCCTCTTTCACCTTTTCATGCGCCGCTATCCTGCTGTCATCCAAGCCATGGCTTGTCGCCATTTGATGTACAACGACGAACTGAAGTTTCTCGAAGAGCAAGAGAGTCTGGGGCATATCCTACTTATTTGTCCGCAGAATACCCTTCCCATCGGACGTACCGAGCAGAAGGAGTCAAAGATGCGTCGCGTCTATGGTATGGGGCGGCAAACGGGCGAGGAAATGATTCAAGCTATAAAGGATTTTTTATGAACAGGTGGGCTTTCTTCCTTCTTGTGTCATTGACTGTCGGGAATAATTTGAACAGAAGAATAGAGTAAAAACTAAAATAGAAAGATTATGAAGAGAATTTCGTTTGTAGCTGTGCTGCTTACACTTTGTCTGCCTATGATGGCGGGACGTATCGTGACTGACACGATACATAGTCAGATACTGAATGCCGATGTGCCTTGTAATGTCTATTTGCCTGATGGCTACGATACTGCCAATGGCTTTTATCCAGTCATATATTTGCTTCACGGCTTGAGCGATGACTATCGTGCCTGGCGAGACAAAGGGCAGATGCAGACCGTCGTAGATGAACTCATTGGTTCGGGCGAGTGTCTGCCTGTTATCATTGTCATGCCCAATGCGGGAGGGCCTGACATTCACAATACTTGGAATGGCTATTTCAATATGCCGGGCTGGAGTTATGAGGATTTTTTCTTTCAGGAGTTCCTGCCGACAGTTGAGCAGAAATATCATGCAGTGGGCGATAAGGAGCATCGCGCCGTGATGGGACTTTCAATGGGTGGTGGCGGTAGTACGGTATATTGCCAAAGACATCCCGACATGTTCTCGTCATGCTATGCTATGAGTGCCTGGCTTGACCATAACGGAAACGATGTCAAAGAGGGACAGGAAAAAGATAAACATTACTATGTTTGCCAGGCTGTGAAGGAGCATAGTGCCTTGCGTTTCGTGGAGCAGGCCGATGAAGCCACGAAGCAGAAGTTGCGCACCGTCAAGTGGTTCTTCGATTGTGGCGACGATGATTTCCTCCTTGACCAAAACGTCCGTATGCACCAGCTAATGCGTGCCGCACGTGTTCATGACGAGCTACGTGTTCGCAATGGGGTGCATAACTGGGAGTATTGGCATCAGGCGTTACGTATGGCGCTGCCTTTTGCTTCGCGTAACTTCGGGAGGAGATGAGAATGACTTTGTTTTATGAAACAATACTTGACAAGATGAAGCACATTATATCTTTTCTTACACTATACATATATATAGGGACTGTGGCGGTGGCGCAGTTCCAGAATCCTGTTACCTTCACTGTCAGGCAGGAGAAGAGCGGCGACAATGTATTGGAGATTATTTTCCAAGGTGCAGTAGATGCCGGTTGGCATGTCTATGGAACTGACATTGCTGACGGCGGCCCGACACGCGCCGAGCTGACTCTGGAGAAACAGCAGGGTCTGAAGTCTGACGGAAAACTCCGTGCTACGGGGCAGGTGCATAAGACAATGGACGCAATGTTCGGCATGGAAGTCAGCTATATGGAGGGAACGGCAACGTTCGTCCAGCGCTTCCTCATCACTGAGCCAGAATACGAGGTGTCCGGTTACCTGACATACGGTGCCTGCAACGATGAGAACTGCATCCCGCCTACCAACGTAGAGTTCAGCTTTGCGGGACAGGGCAAGACGGCTGCTACCGTGGAGAAGAAGGCCGATATCAAGCCAGAGCCCGAACCTGAGCCGCAGGCCGTTGTCAAGGAAGACACTATCCGGGAGGAAGTCCTTGTGGCAGAGTCCTCTCCCTCCGTTGGCGGTAATGATCTCTGGACTTCTGTCGTGGACGAACTGAAAGCCTTTGAGTCCTCTCCCTTCGGGGGAGCGGAAGGCGGACAGACTGCCAAAGGTCTGCTTGCGATTTTCCTGTTGGGGATGCTCGGCGGGCTTATTGCCTTGCTCACTCCTTGTGTCTGGCCTATTATCCCCATGACGGTCAGCTTCTTCCTGAAGCGCTCCGAGGATAAGAAAAAAGGTATACGCGATGCTGTGACCTACGGCATCAGTATCATTGTCATCTATGTCTTGCTGGGGCTTCTTGTGACGATTGTCTTCGGGGCAAGTGCGCTGAATGCCCTCAGCACGAATGCCCTGTTCAATATCTTCTTTTTCTTGATGCTCATGGTCTTTGGTGCCAGCTTCCTTGGAGGCTTCGAGATAACGCTGCCCAGCAGTTGGACAACGGCGGTTGATCGCAAGTCAAGCGCTACGACAGGTCTGTTTAGTATCTTCCTTATGGCGTTCACGCTGAGTCTGGTCAGCTTCTCTTGCACCGGCCCCATCATTGGCTTCCTGCTTGTGGAGGTCAGTACGAGCGGCTCGCTCCTTGCCCCTACCATTGGCATGTTCGGTTTCGCGCTGGCTCTGGCATTGCCTTTCACCGTCTTTGCCATGTTCCCTGCCTGGCTTAAGGGCATGCCGAAGAGCGGCAACTGGATGAACTGCATCAAGGTCTGCCTCGGACTCCTGGAGATTGCCTTTGCATTGAAATTCCTCAGTGTGGCAGACCTTGCCTATGGCTGGCACCTGATGGACAGGGAGGTCTTCCTTTGCCTTTGGATTGTCATCTTTGCCCTGATGGGTGCCTACCTTGTCGGATGGATACGCTTCCCGCACGACGAGGATGAGTATGACGAGACGGGCGAGGTCGTCCAGCGTCCGCGTACCGGCGTAGTGCGCTTCTTCATGGCGCTTGCCGCCTTTGCCTTTGCCCTCTACATGGTTCCGGGGCTTTGGGGCGCTCCCTGCAAGGCTGTCAGTGCCTTTGCTCCGCCTATGCAGACACAGGACTTCCGCTTAGGCGAGGACAACGTCGAGGCTCGCTTCAACGACTATGACGAAGGGATGCGCTATGCCGCGGCGCATGGCATGCCCGTCATGCTCGACTTTACGGGCTACGGCTGCGTCAACTGCCGCAAGATGGAGGCGGCGGTATGGACAGACCCGCAGGTGGCGCAGCTGATAAAGGAGAGATATGTCCTTATCACCCTTTATGTCGACGACAAGACCCCGTTGTCCGAGAAGCTTACCGTGCAGGAGAACGGGCAGGACGTGACGCTCCGCACCGTGGGCGACCGCTGGAGCTACTTGCAGCGCAGCAAGTTCGGAGCCAATGCCCAGCCCTTCTATGTCCTGCTCGACAATGCCGGCCATCCCCTGACCGCCTCCTATTCCTATAACGAGGATATTGCCGCATACGTCGATTTCCTGCAAAAGGGACTCAGAAGCTACAGCCGGAAGCAGTAATACACACACATGCTGCTACATACAAGCCCCCCGAAAGTCCGATGAGAGACTTCCGGGGGGCTTTCATATTAGTGGCACGGGCTTATGCGAGCGCCCATGCGACCGGTTCAGTGTACGATGACCTTGTATGACTGCGTGCCTAATACGACGACGTAGACACCTTTGCCGTCGGGACGAATAACGATGTCGCTACCTTGTGAGCGTGCATGGAAGATGTTCGTACCATTGATGGAGTACACCTTCACGGATTCTCCCGCCGGAAGTCCGCTAACCACGATGCAGCCTTGCTGTACGAGTATGCTTACGCCTCCAGCTATGCTTCCTATGCCGTCGGCATCCTCTACCACGACGTGACATTCTGCACGCACACCCGAGCCGTCGGTTGCCTCAGCCACTATCGTCGTTTCGCCCGGAGCCATGGCATAGATCAGTCCGTCGTCCACGGTCGCAATGACTTCGTCGAGCGAATACCAGCGCAGGGATGTATCCGTGGCATTTTCGGGAAGTACCGTGGCTGTAATCCTCAGGCTCTCTCCCTCTATCAGGTTCACCTCGCTTTCGCTAAGGAGAATACCTGACACAAGCCTTACGACCGTCACCTCGCAGGTCGCTGAGATATCCGAGCCGTCGGTGCTGCGGACGGTGATCGTGGCTTTACCTTGTGATACGGCCGTAACCTTTCCGTCGGCATC
>JAFLUV010000076.1 GCA_022508635.1 Prevotellaceae bacterium | reverse complement strand
AAGGCTGAAAAGCCAATATCAGACGTGTACACATAAAAGAGGGTGTGCCTCGATTCATAGGGCACACCCTCTTAAAAACATGTCTGAGACGCTGTTGCGAAGCCTTAGCCGCAGAAGCTAAGCAGGATGCCTGCTGCAACGGCGCTGCCAATGACGCCGGCCACGTTAGGCCCCATGGCATGCATCAAAAGGAAGTTGCGCGGGTCAGCCTTCTGCCCCTCAACCTGGCTGACACGAGCCGCCATGGGAACTGCGCTGACACCCGCACTGCCAATGAGCGGGTTGATCTTCTCCTTGAGGAACAGGTTCATGAACTTTGCCATCAACACACCACCGGCGGAACCGATGCCAAAGGCAACGATGCCGACACAAAGGATGGCAATCGTCTGGAAATTCAGGAAAGCACTGGCCGTAGCAGTCGCACCCACCGTGATGCCAAGCATGATGACAACGATGTTGTTCAGCTCATTCTGCACAGCCTTGCTCAAGCGCTCCACCACCCCGCTCTCCTTGAAGAGATTGCCGAGCATCAGGCAGCCGATGAGCGTCCCGGCAGAAGGAACTATCAGGCTCACCACAATGGCAACGATGATGGGGAAGAAAATCTTCTCCCTCCTGCTGACGGTACGGAGCTGGCTCATGCGGATCCTGCGCTCCCTCTCGGTAGTGAGGGCACGCATGATGGGCGGCTGGATGACCGGAACCAGAGCCATGTAGCTGTACGCCGCAACGGCAATGGGGCCGAGAAGCTCAGGGGCAAGCTTGGAAGTCAGGAAGATGGCCGTAGGCCCGTCTGCACCGCCAATGATGCCGATAGAAGCTGACTGGGCAACCGTAAAGCCAAAGACATCCACCTGTGTCACCAAGAAGGTGGCGAAGATGCCAAGCTGTGCCGCAGCACCAAGCAAAAGGCTCTTGGGATTAGCAATCAAAGGCCCGAAGTCAGTCATCGCACCCACGCCAAAGAAGATAAGGCACGGGTAAACGCCTGCCTTCACACCGATATACAGAATGTCAAGCAGGCCGCCGTGAGCCATAACGTAGCCGTAGCTGTGGTAGTTAGGGCTTGCCGGATTGAGGAACTCATTGTTCCACATATCAGAATCGAAAAGACCCGCACCCGGCAGATTGCTCAATATCATGCCAAAGGCAATAGGCAAAAGCAGCAAAGGCTCATACTCCTTCTTGATGGCAAGATAAAGGAGCAGGCAGCCAATGAGAATCATAACGGCATTCTTCCACCCCTCTTCCTGCACGAAGAAAGCGACGAAGCCCATCTCGTTAAAGAAGTCGCTCAAGCCCTGCTCCAGATTAAAGTCGGCAGCCATCAGGGGGACTGCCACGAAAAGGAGCAGGAAAAGACAGATATACTTTCTCATACCCTGACAGATGTTAGTCCAGTTCCACAAGAGCCTGTCCACTCTGCACCTGCGCGCCAGCCTCGACGAGGACAGCCTTGACCGTGCCTGCAAACTCTGCCGAAATGCTGTTCTCCATCTTCATGGCTTCCATCAGGAGAACCGTATCGCCGGCATTGACGGCATCGCCCACCTTGACGGTAATTTTTGTAACGGTGCCCGGCAGTGGAGCGGTAACGGTCTTTGCACCGACAGCAGGAACAGGTGAAGGTGCAGGAGACGGTGCGGCAACAGGTGCGGGCGCTGCAGGAGCAGGCCTCGGGGTAACCTCTGCCTTTGCAGCAACAAAGTCGGCAACCATCTCGACAAGCAAGTCGCCCTGATTGACACTCTGCCCCTGGCTGACAGCCACGCGCTGTACGGTACCGTCTACCTCACTGACTATGTCATTTGCCATCTTCATCGCCTCAATGACAAGCAGGACATCACCACGCTTCACATGCTGGCCAGCAGCCACATTCACCTGCGTAACAGTGCCAGGAAGCTCGCTATTGACGTTCTTAGGACCACCCGTCTGAACCTCCGCCGCAGCAGGAGCCATGGCAACATGAGGACCCTTGGCCTTCTTGTGAGGAACCTCTACCTGATAAGTCTGACCATTGACGGTAACCTTCATTTGCCCGTCTTTGAGGTCTTCTACGGTGGCAGCATAGTCCTGGCCACCTATCTTAAACTTGAATTCTTTCATTTTGAGTTATTGCTTTGTTGTTTGTGAATTCTCTTAAAGTCTCGGGTTAAGCTGTGCTCCCCAGGCAGACTGATAAGGAACAATGGTGAGGACGCGGTTTTCACGGTTATTCTTCTCCTCGAAATAGAGGTAGAGTGCCATTGCCACCGCTGCCTTATCCTGTTCGCTGGCTTTCTCAAAGGTCTTTGCCTGTTCTCTGTCCGCAAAAGTCGACTTCACGACCTTGGCTTTTTCTGTCGTCTTCTTGGCGACAGCGGTAAAAATACCCAGGATGAGAACCAAAAAAAGCAGTATGGAGAATACCACCGAGACAGACATGCCCGCAAGGAGCCACACCTGAGGGTCTGATATAGAAAGGAATGTCATAGGGCTTTACAGAGGAATGTTGCCGTGCTTCTTGGCAGGGTTGATAAGTTTCTTGTTCTCAAGCTGAGCCAATGCGCGGATGATGCGGAATCGGGTGTTGCGAGGCTCGATAACATCATCGATGTATCCATACTTAGCAGCCTGATACGGATTTGCAAAGAGGTCTTCGTACTCCTTCTGTTTCTCAGCCATATAAGCCTTTGCTTCGTCCACTTTGCCCTCATCCTTCAGAATCTTGGCCTCCTTGGCATAGAGCACACTGGCTGCACCGCTGGCACCCATCACGGCTATTTCACTGCTTGGCCAAGCATAATTAAGGTCGCCACGCAGTTGCTTGCAGCTCATTACGATATGGCTGCCGCCGTAACTCTTGCGCAAGGTCACGGTTACCTTGGGAACCGTAGCCTCACCATAGGCATAAAGCAGCTTGGCACCGTGCAGAATGACAGCATTATACTCCTGGGCCGTGCCAGGCAGGAAACCAGGAACGTCGACAAGCGTCACGATGGGAATATTGAAGGCATCGCAGAAACGGACAAAACGAGCACCCTTACGACTAGAGTTGCAGTCGAGTACGCCTGCAAGTTGCTTCGGCTGGTTGGCTACGATACCGACGCTTTGCCCATTGAAACGAGCAAAGCCGATGATAAGATTCTTGGCATAGTTGGGCTGCACCTCGAAGAACTCGCCGTTATCCACAATGCCGGCAATGACCTGATACATATCGTAAGGCATGTTGGGATTGTCGGGAATAATGTCATTCAGGTAGTCCTCCATACGATTGACAGGATCGGTACAGGTAACACGAGGAGTCTTCTCAAGGTTATTCTGCGGGATATACGAGAAAAGCTGCTTAATCATCGTGATGCACTCTTCCTCATTCTTAGCCGTGAAGTGTGTGACGCCGCTTTTTGTGGCATGAACACTTGCGCCACCCAATTGTTCCTGAGTAACGACTTCGCCCAGCACGGCCTTGACAGGACCGGGACCCGTAAGGAACATGTAGCTGCTACCCTCCACCATGAAGGTAAAGTCGGTCAGCGCTGGGCTGTAAACCGCACCGCCAGCACAGGGGCCCATGATGGCACTGATCTGAGGAATGACACCAGAAGACATGATATTACGCTGGAAAATTTCAGCATAGCCTGCCAAAGCGTTGATACCCTCCTGCAGACGTGCGCCGCCAGAGTCGTTAAGACCAATAACGGGAGCACCCACCTTCATAGCAATATCCATCACCTTACATATCTTGCTGGCAAGCATCTCAGAGAGCGAACCTGCAGAGACTGTGAAGTCCTGTGCAAAGACATAAACAAGGCGACCGCCTATGGTGCCGCTACCCGTCACAACGCCGTCGCCCAGATATTGCTTTTTTTCCATTCCGAAGTTCGTGCAGCGATGCTTTACGAACATGTCCATCTCCTCGAAACTGCCCTCGTCGAGCAAAAGATTGATGCGCTCGCGAGCCGTGAGCTTGCCTTTCTCATGCTGTTTGTCGATTGCTTTCTCGCCGCCGCCTATACGGGCCTTGGCGCGGAGCTCCATCAGCTCTTTGATCTTTTCTGTTTGTGTACTCATGTGTTTATTATGGTTTTTACATAAATTTTTATGCAAAGGTACACAATTTTATGTTACGTTGTACACTTTAGTCTGTATTTTTACACTCTCTACACATATTATTATATACACGCGGACACCCACGCTTATATCCCCAGAACGACATACACTTTTATATGGTATATCGTGAGCGATTTCCCCGGATTCGACATATTAACTCGCCGGATTCTCGCTGGATTTCTATTTTTTTCGTACCTTTGCAGACCAATGCAACAACATATCCCTACAGAACTCGGAACAAAGCCTATTGGGCAACTTCTCTGGCAGTATTCTCTACCGGCCATTATTGCCATGGTGGCATCTTCTGTATACAACATTGTAGACAGTATTTTCGTGGGACAAGGTCTGGGCGATGCCGCTATCAGCGGAATGGCGGTGGCAACCCCTTTCATGAACTTGTCAGCAGCTTTCGGAGCGATGGTAGGTGTAGGTGCGAGTACGGTCATTAGTGTCCGGCTGGGACAGGGGAAATATAAGGAAGCACAGCACATTCTGGGCAACACGATTAGCATGAACATCCTGCTCGGCATTACCTTCACCATTGTTTGCCTGCCGTTCCTCGACAACATCCTGTACCTTTTCGGCGCATCAAACGTCACCCTACCCCATGCCCGCAGCTACATGACGGTCATTTTGTTTGGCAACGTCATTAGCCACAGCTACTTTGGACTGAATGCAGTGCTCCGCAGTGCCGGACATCCACGCTCGGCAATGGGTTGTACGTTCCTCGCCATCATCATCAATTGCATACTTGACCCGCTCTTCATCTTTGTATTCCGATGGGGTGTGGAAGGTGCCGCCTGGGCAACCATCATTGCCCAAGCCATTGCTCTTTGCTGGCAATTGCGACTCTTCAGCCGTCCGGCAGAGCTACTTCACCTACAACGAGGCATCTACCAATTGCGGCTCGACATTGTACGCCAATGTCTGGCGATAGGCCTCAGTCCCTTCCTGATGAACAGCTGCGCCTGCCTGACCGTACTCATCTGCAACAATCAACTGCTCCAACACGGCGGCGACATGGCAATCGGAGCCTATGGTATCGTCAACAGAATCGTGTTTCTATTCGCCACCATCGTGTTCGGTCTGGTACAAGGTATGCAGCCCATCATCGGCTACAACTGGGGAGCACGGCAGAACGACCGCGTGTTCAGAGTGCTTCGCTATGGTATCATCGGTGCTACCTGTATCACGACGGCCGCCTTCCTAACTGGCGAACTGATTCCGGCTCCCGTCATTCACATTTTCGGAGCAGGTCCGGAACTGACGGAGAAGGCCGTCCGAGCCTTCCATATCGTAGTGGCAGCTTTTCCGCTGGTCGGCGCGCAGATGGTCATCGGCAACTTCTTCCAAAGCATCGGCCATGCTGGCAAGAGTATTTTCCTGAGCCTATGCAGGCAAATGCTCTTCCTCATCCCCATGCTCACCCTGCTGCCGAAGTGGTGGGGACTGGACGGTGTCTGGATGGCAATGCCAGTGAGTGACTCACTCAGCGTCATCACAGCAACCGGAATGCTGGTGTATATGGTTCGTAAAATCAAACAGAGTGAAACGCATCGGACTACTCAGTGACACCCACGCTTATTGGGACGACCGCTACCTGCGACACTTCGAGGCGTGCGACGAGATATGGCATGCCGGTGATATCGGTTCGCTCGAACTGGCAATGCGCCTGCAAGAGTTTCGTCCGCTAAAGGCCGTCTATGGCAACTGCGACGGCGGCGACCTGCGACGGCTCTACACAGAAAAGCTCCGCTGGACGTGCGAGGGTGCCGACATACTCATGACGCACATCGGAGGCTATCCTGGCCATTACGACCTACGCATCCGGAAGCAAATCATCGAGCGACCGCCCAAACTCTTTATCTCGGGACACAGCCACATCTTAAAAGTACTATACGACCAGAAGCTTGGCCTGCTACACATTAATCCCGGAGCCGCAGGTTTGCAAGGCTGGCATCAGGTACGTACCCTCGTTCGCTTCACCGTCGATAACGGGAACTTCACCAATCTTGAAATCATCGAAATACCCCGGTAATCAAAGCTCTACAATCCCTACAAACAAAACTTTTTCGCACGTTTAAGTGTTTTTAAACGACAAAAACTTGCAAGAATAATGGAAATAGATTATCTTTGCAACGAATTCTATATAAAATGAAGAGAATTTTCATCATAGTGTTCATCCTGACGATGGTTTTTATGCCGTCCGTATCCATGCTGGCACAAACTGATCATGACGGTATTGAGGTCAGTATGTCGGGCATGGTGCTCAGTATTGTTGGTGGCAACGTACACATCGTCAGTGCCAATGGTGAAGTTATGGAAGTCTTTAACTTGACAGGCACGAAGGTTGCTTCCATTCGTATTGATTCGGATGACAAGACCTTTGCACTGAACCTTCCGAAAGGTTGCTACTTAGTTAAGGTCGGCAAGATTGTACGTAAAATCTCCGTACAATAAGACATTTTGTGCGGCATTTCCGCTTCAATCCCCACACAACTAAACCTTTTTCAGCAAATCTTGTCTAATAGTTAGAAATGATAGACGAGAAAGCACTTTTTCAGCAATTAACCGACCCTTCTACCAAAGAGGCCGCTTTCACGCGTTTAGTGCGTGAATACCAAGAACCCCTCTATTGGCAGATTCGTCGCATGGTGCTCTCGCACGAAGATGCCGACGATGTCCTGCAAAATACTTTCATCAAGGCATGGGAAGCCATCGGCAGCTTCCGGCAGGAATCGCGCATTCGAACCTGGATTTTCCGAATCGCCATCAACGAATCGCTCAATCATTTGGCAAAAAAGAAACAGACTATCAGTCTCGAACAAAAAGAGGGAAGCATTGCTGGCACACTTGCCGCAGACCACCACTTTGACGGCAACGAGGTACAACGACAGTTCCAAGAAGCGATCAGCAGCTTACCTGACAAACAGCGTCTCGTTTTCAACTTGAAGTATTTCGACGGAATGAAATACGAAGACATGAGCGAGCTGCTTGACACAAGCGTAGGAGCTCTCAAAGCCTCCTACCATCATGCCGTCAGAAAAATAACGGACTTTTTTAAGAGTATTGATTAAACCTTCTAAGGAGAAATGCATCAAATAGGTATGAAGACAACAGATTTTAACACTGACGCGCTGGAAACGAAACTCGTCGAACGTTTCGGAACAGAAACGCCATTCACGACTCCGGACGGATACTTTAAGGAACTGCCGTCGCGCGTAATGAACCGCATAGCACAACGCCGTAGGCGACGCATGATTTGGCGATGGGCAGTAGCAGCCATGTTTGTCGGCTGCATGTGGACAGGAGGCATGTTCTTAGGACACACTGAAAATGACACAATAGCAGAATCCGTTGACATACAGTACATTGAGGAGGCTTTGAACTACTCAATGATAGACAACATGAGCATCGCTTCCTACTTAACAGAAGTAGAATAGAGAAAGGAAAGAACACAAACGTAGAACATTAAGGAGACAAGAATGAAAAAGACAGTATTACTTATCTGTACACTTGCTCTGAGCACAATCTTGGCAGCTCAGCCTCGTCGTGACAAGTTCAACCCTGAAGAATTCAAGGCAAAACTTGAGAACTTCATCACGACAAAAGCGGGCTTCACCTCTGCCGAAGCACAAGCCTTCTACCCCACTTACCACGAGATGAAGGACAAGCAGCGCAAATTGCAACGCGAAATTTTCCAGCTGAAAAAGGATGCGCCGAACAATAACGCCAGCGATAAGGACTTTACCCTCGTCATTCAGAAGATAACAGACTTGGAAGTTGAGATGGCAAGCATTAAGGTCACCTATTACAAGAAAATGTGCGAGAATGTGTCGCCGCGTAAGGTCTATGCAGCGATGCAAGCCGAAGATAAATTCCACAGAGAAATGCTGGAAGGATTTAGGCGCGATACGCCACGTCCAAAAGGACACGAACAGAAAACCGACAAATAGAAAAATTAGTGTTCAGGGTAAAAGATTGTTTATCAAGAAGAGTAGAATTTTCACATTTCTACTCTTCTTTTTTTTATTTGTGTTTTGCCTGAATAACACTTAAGTGCCTAAAAACAGAGCTATTCCTGCTGCTGTTCTGCCTTTTTAGCTTCGTTCCAGAAAGCATCCATCTGTGCCAGAGTCATCTCTTTTAATTGCAGCCCCAGATCTTTTGCCTTCTGTTCCACGTAGTTGAAACGGCGGATAAACTTCTGGTTCGTGTATTCAAGGGCATTGTCCGGATTAATGTGATACAAGCGGGCAACATTGATAAGGCTGAACAGGAAATCACCATACTCCTCGGTCTGCCTTTCGAGGTTGTCCTCATGTACCAGCTCTGCCTGGAGTTCACCGAGTTCTTCGCGCACTTTGTCCCAAACATCCTCCTTCTTCTCCCAGTCGAAACCGACGGCACGTGCCTTGTCCTGAATGCGATATGCCTTAATGACCGACGGCAGCGACTTGGGGACACCGCCAAGCACAGTCTTGTTGCCATCCTTTTCTTTCTGCTTAATCTGCTCCCATGCATTAACCACTTCGCCTGCCGTCCGTGCAACCGCATCACCATAGACGTGAGGATGACGGAAGATAAGCTTGTCGCAAAGCTTGTTGCAAACGTCAGCAATGTCAAATTGTTGTTTTTCGCTGCCTATCTTTGCATAAAAGACGACATGGAGCAACACGTCGCCTAACTCCTTTTCTATGTTGGGAACGTCATCGTTCAGGAGAGCTTCGCAAAGCTCAAAGGTTTCCTCTATAGTATTTGGGCGCAAACTTTCGTTAGTTTGTTTATTGTCCCAAGGACATTTCTCCCTTAGGTTATCCATCACGTCAAGCAGCCGTCCGAACGCCTGCATCTTTTCTTCTTTCGTATGCATAATCCCTTTTCTTTCCCTAAACCTTGATTCTTAACAAAATTCTGCACAAAGGTACGTCTTTTTGCGCGAAATACACGTCCGGTACGAAAATAAATCGTCGCGAAATGACAAATAGTTTAAGAGAAATTTGCATATATTGAGAAAAAACTCGTACTTTGCATCTGTTATTCAATACTTACGCACTAAAAACTGATTGCCTATAGAACAACATTACTCCAAAACATCACTTTGAGACGTAATGAATACATTATCCGCAATGACCGACCATGAGTTGGTTAAATTGTACGAGGAAGGCAATGACAGTGCGTTCGACATCCTGCTTGAACGTCATAAGAATTATATTTATTCCTACATCATGTTTTTGGTAAAGGACAGTGATGAGGCTAACGATTTCTTCCAGGAAACCTTCTCGCGTGCCATTGTGGCAATCCGCTCGCACCGCTATCAGACGAACGGCAAGTTCAGTGCCTGGCTTGCCCGCATCGCACACAACCTCGTTATTGACAAGAGTCGTGAGAGCGAGACAACGAAGACTGTCCGCGAAAATCAGATAAAGCCCAAGGTACTAAACAGTCTCTGCTTGAGCGAAACGACACACGAAGACAAAATCATCGATCGCCAGACACGCAAGGACATCCGCCGTATGCTTGATTATCTGCCAGAGACCCAGCGCGAAGTCATCCTGCTGCGTTTCTACGACGACCTCTCCTTCAAAGAGATAGCACAGAAGACAGGCGTAAGCATCAACACGGCACTCGGACGCATGCGCTATGCCCTTATTAACCTGCGTAAACTCACCCGACAATGGAAATTCAGCCAGGTAGGCTGATACACATATATATAATATTGAGTGTCCAACCCATTCATGAAACAATGACATTATCATGAGACGCAGAACGTTTCTCCGTAGCACACTGGCGGGCGCAGCTTTCCTCGCCTCCCCCACCCTCGCTTTGGCAAAGGCAGAACAGACGAAAAAGCCACGGAAGGGTAATTCGACCATCAAGTATCCCGTCCGTGAAGATCTTTTTCATCTGGGCATGGCAGGCTTTACGTTCAACAAGTTCGACTTGGACACAACCCTTGCCTTCATGCAGAAAATAGATGTACACTACCTCTGCATTAAGGATTTTCATTTGCCGCTTGACGCGGATGCCGCGCAAATTACTGCTTTCAAGGAGAAACTTGCTGCTGCCAACGTCGTGGGCTACGGCGTCGGGCCTATCTACATGAAAGATGTAGCTGCCGTCGACCGTGCCTTTGCCTACGCACAGCGTGTAGGAGTTGACTTGGTGGTTGGCGTACCCGGAGTGTGGGGCGACACAAGTCCCAATTACGAGGTTCTCGACCGTATAGAGCAAAAAGTGCGTGAGACGAACATCCGTTTTGCAATTCATCTTCATGGTCCCGATCTCTCACTTTACCCTGACGCAACTTCCATCTGGGATGATGTCAAGAACCGTGATGCACGCTTGGGAATGTGTCTTGACATTGGTCACAACCTGCGCTACGGCAGTGACTCAATCCGCGACCTGAAGCGTTACGCTTCTCGCGTCTTTGACATACACCTCAAAGATGTCACCGCACCCACAAAAGATGGCAAAGCCTCCGAGTTAGGACGCGGCATCATTGACTTTCCGCTCTTTATCCAGACCTTGCGAAAAGTTGGTTACAAGGGTTCCGTCAGCTTGGAATACGAGAAAGACATGTCCGACCCCTTCATCGGCATTGCCGAAAGCGTAGGCTACTTCCGTGCCGTCCAGCACAACCGATAGCACACACACGCCGCACGCTCGAAAATGTGACATTGTTACATTGT
>JAFLUV010000075.1:6835-10917 GCA_022508635.1 Prevotellaceae bacterium | reverse complement strand
CATACATGGCTCCCGTAGCCGCCATTGAAATGGCAGAGCCGGCACAGATGTTGGCAAACAGTGCATTAGACCAGAACATGGGCGACCAGGACGTCTCCATCGGCGGCACGTTCGGCGGAGAGTTCAGCACGAAGGGCTTCAACAGCACCAGCGCAAACTGGGAGAGCTGGTAATTGACTCTCGCGCGACAGACTCACACGCCACAACAGAGTCACATACTGCGACAGACCCGCGGAACTGCATGAAGGCCGTTCCCCAATAGAACGAACCCCGGAAGGCCGGACGAGAGGCCTCCGGGGTTCACTCTGCACCGTCCTTTACGCCTTCTCCGATGGGAAATCATGCTGAATCTTTCGAATAGAAGGTTTTTGTAAGGCGAAAATTTCTGTATCTGCTCCTTTTTTCCTACTTTTGCAGACGCAAACACAGTAACAGCATTAAACAGGGATGAATCTTTATATTAGATATTTCGACGAAGAGACACTCGTCTACAGCGTAGAAGAGGCAGTCAACTTCCTTTCCTCCTTGGGAGACGTAGAGGTCAACGAGGTAATGATCGACGAACTGAAGAAGTTCTGGAGCAGCAGCGTCATGTTCCCCAAACACATTAAGGTGCATGCACGCGCCTTCTTTATCGCCATCAAGACTACGGCAAGCACGATGGAGGAATTCAAGGCCAAGGGATCCGTCCAGAGCAAGGCAGAGAGGACAGCCCAGAAGGAGACACTGGTTCAGTACGGCATGCCGCAGCCCGGATGGTACAAGGTGCGAGTGACCTTCAAGCGTGTAGTCACTATCCCGGAGATGCAGAAGTGCCAGTACATGGACACGGACTTCGTTGCCAAGGTAAAGGCAGAAAGCGTGCAGGACAGCTACGACAGGGTGATCAGTCACCTGCGCAACCGTCAGGACGTGGATGCACGCAGCCAGTTCCCCAGCATCAAAGGGCCGAACTTCGCGTTCGAGTATCTGGGAGCTTGACATGCCCGGGGAGGATGTCTCCCGGTGAGAAGGCTTATTTCTTTTACCCCTATGCGGTTTAGCGCGACGCTTTTGTTTGTGTTGCTGTTGGCTACGGCAGCAACTGCATCTGCCGACAAGAAGAAAAAGGTAACGTTGGGACAGGTAGAGCCAATCTATGCCCTGCCGGAACCTGAGGTGTTGTGGACAGCCCCGCTGCCGGACACCCCGTTGCCTGCCCCCGTGGAGCTCAAGCCCCTGTTCCGGCATACGGCGAATCTGCAGCAGCAAGGCATCGACGTGTCGCACTATCAGGGACACATCCGGTGGGAAGAAGTGGCACGCGACGGGAAGGTACAGTTTGCCTACGTCAAGGCTACGGAGTCCTCCGGCTACGTGGACGACTGCTACCTGCGCAACCTCTATGGTGCCAAGCAGGCTCGCATCCCCGTGGGGGTCTATCACTTCTTTAGTCCTACGGCCAGTGCGCTGATGCAGCTGGAGAACTTCCGTTCAAATGTAGACCCTCGCCAGCAGGACCTCATTCCCATAGTTGACGTGGAGAAGCGTGGTAAAGGCTCCCTGTCGCAGTTCCATGGTCGCTTGCGTGCTTTTCTCGAAGGTGTGGAACGCATCTATGGCGTCAAGCCCATCATCTATACGGGTGTCAACTTCTATGCCAAGTACCTTGAGGGCAAGTTCACCCAGTACCGCTTCATGGTGGCACGCTATGCCGAGGAGATACCCTCGCTGAGCGACGATGTCCCCATCCTCATGTGGCAGTATACCTGCACTGGCAGCGTGAACGGCATCAAGGGCGATGTGGACTGTAGCGTCTTCCTTGACAAGTATTCCGTGGCAGATATCATGCTGAAGAAGACTCCTTGATACCTTTCTCGTAAGTCAGGCATTAATCAAATCAATAAAAACCGCTTGATGTTTGGGAGATAAGCGTGTGGCAGATTAAGCCTATAATATAAAAGGACTGGTCAGGAGATGACCAGTCCTTTTATAATGGGTTTGCTATAGATATGTTTTAGCTATTGTCGCCTGCTAATTAGAACTTGAAGCCCAGTGTGCAGGTGAGGGCATGGCGTGTCAAATTAACATCCACAGGGTCGATAGTCTTGTCCGCAAGTAGAGGATTGTCCAGGACAAATTGCGAATTGCCGTTCGCGAAACTTGTGTCAAAGGCATAGAAATCGGCAAACTGATTGCGAATCTTGTAAGCAAGGTCTACGTAGAAGTTCTTTGTGCGATAGCCAGCGCCAAGTGTCAAGATGTTGGTTGCCCCCATGCGCATGTAGCTGGTACTGGTGGCATAGTCCATTGCTAAGCTGTTGATGTTGTATTGGTCGAAGCTGATATGTTCATTATATGCCGAGGTGCTCAGGTTGTAGCCCAGACGGAAAGCAAGGTTCTTTGTGGCATTGGCTTCGAGCCCGACACGAAGTGTATGTGTGCCACGTAGGTTGTCACGAGTTAGCTGGTTCATGGCAATGTCCTTGATGTTGCCAGATGTGGAGCCGTCATAATACTCTTCCTTAGGGTAGCCTGTGCTTGCATTGCCGTAGGCAGCATATTCATAGTCAACATCCCATGCAAAGTGAGTGCCTATAGTGCTGCCTATGCTCGCACGTACTTTCCAAGGCGAACGAAGGTTGAATTTCAGATAGCTTTCCCATTGTTTTGTCTGGAAGTTTCCGTAATCAGGACCAAGCTTCATGTCGAACAAGGTGCTGTTTCGCAGACGATACCAAGTGGGTGTTTCCACTGCGATGCCAAAGCGGAATGGACTGTCAGCAAACGGGCGGATGATAGTTCCAAACTTGATGTTAATGCCACTTCCGGAAATGTTGACGTCATTGTTGAGATCGTACTTTGCATTGCCGTCCATGTCATCCTCTCCGTAGAAGTTCCACCCGCGATAGCGCATGTTGTCAACACCAAAGGTTAAACCTAAAAAGGCACGGTCGCTGATGTTTGTGCTGAGGTTGAAGTCGAAGGACTGTACAGAGCCTTCACTGTGCCAGGTATAGTAGTTGCGTGAGGATGAGCCGAGATCGTTGTATCGATATTTTAGGTCGTTGCCTTCAGCATCTTTCAGAGGCTTGCCGTACTCATCTCTCAAGATATTTTCTCCGAAAAAACCATTATCCCACGCCATTCCTTCCAGGTTCTCTGTCCCGCTGTCCCAATCCGTGAGTTCCGCCAATTGATCCATTTGGCTAAGCTCGTTCAGATTGTTGTTGTCTGCATAGAAGTTATGGTTGAAGTTGATTTTTTTCTGATAGTTGAAAGCGAAGTTGATGTAAGGACAAAACTGGCTACCTGTCCTGGCGCTATAGACGAAGCCTGCTTGGTCAAAGGTTCCCTTTCCACGATTCTCTTCTTCGATGAACGATTTGCCCCATGTACCGCCAAATGTAAGAGCGATGTCATTTTTGCGATACAGACCGATGCCTGCAGGATTCCAGCTGATGACACTAATGTCTGCGCCGAGTGCGCCAAGTGCGCCACCCATGCCGACGTAGCGTGCTGTGCCAATGACATCACCAGAGTTGTTTGTGAGGCGTTCGTTCATATAGGAATCCTGTGCCTGTGTGGTAAGTGCAACAGCGAGGGCTGGAAGTATAATATAGCGTTTCATAATGTTATGTGTGATTTTGTTCGTTGTCATCTGTTATCGTTTTTCTCTTGACGGTGTAGTAGGGGAGTGTCTTTATCTGCGACCGCCTCCGCGAGAGCCTCCACCTCCGCCGAAGCTGCCTCCACCACTGAAACTGCCTCCTCGCGAGCTTCCGCCACTATAAGTGCTTCCATTGTTATAGCTACCCCTGCTACTTCCGCTATTGGGAGTTGTTGTGCTGGTGCTGCGGGACGTGCTCACATTGCTACGGGAAGTTGTTGTGTTGCGGTTGGTAGTGACGTTACCACGGTTAGTGGTGTTACTGCGGGAAACGCCTGTTGTCGTCTGGCGTGTGCCTTCACTTCCTGTGGTACTACGTGCACCTGTTGTCATAGAGCGGGAAGCACCAATTTGTCCGTTACCTATACGCCCGTTACCTATACGCCCGTTGCCTATACGTCCGTTGAAGGAGGATGAACGCTGTCCCAGTGTA
>JAFLUV010000075.1:0-6735 GCA_022508635.1 Prevotellaceae bacterium | reverse complement strand
TATACGCCCGTTGCCTATACGTCCGTTGAAGGAGGATGAACGCTGTCCCAGTGTACGGCTTGCTACTGTCGGGCGAGGTGCAATGTGATGGCTGCCATGATAGGGTGGGTGATACCATCCGTGGTTATGCCATCCCCAGTAACCGTAGTGATAGTAAGGGCTATAATAGCCATACCATGGATCATACCAAGGACTGTACCATCCGAAGCTAATGTCCCAGATGAAGGGATCATAGAAACGGAAACCGCGATAGCGTGCCAAACGGGACGTATAGGTGAAATCACCATCGTAGAGCCCATCGTAGTATCCGTCGGAATAGCCTTCGTTGTAGCTTGCGACATCGCTCTGTACGGACTGATCAGCAGAGGATACGTAAAGGGTATCACCCACTAATCTGTAGGAAGGCGTGTTTTCTATCTGAGACGCTCCCCGGCGATTGTACTCGTCTACGTCGCGCAACTTCCCGGTGTGGTAGTCCGCATCGTCGGCATTATTATAGGTTGTCACTGTGCTGACTTGTGCGGTCGTTGTTGTAGACTTCTGTGCTTTCTTTTTAGAAGACATGAAGTACATGTCGTCAGTCTGCGCTTGTGCATTGACACATGTCAGCGAGAGCAACAAAAGGGTGATAACGTTTGCTTTCATAATCTTTCGAGTTATTATTGATGCAAAGTTACAGCCTTCTGGTGAAAAAAACAAAGGGAAAGACCTATTTTGCCGAGGAAAATTCCCCTATGTAGGGAAAAAGAGTTACATTTGCAGACATAAATGACACTGTGATGAAATATTACGAGGTGAAGTGTACACTGCAACCTTTCAGTGAAGAGGCTGCGGACTTGCTTTCGGCAGCACTTTCGGAAATAGGCTTTGAAGCCTTTTCTATGATGGAGGACGGACTGACGGCTTATATTCAGCAAGGTGAGTGGGACGAGGATCGGATGAAACAGTTGGTACAGGACTTCTTCCTGACTGATACTGACATCCGCTATTCATGTACGGAAGCGCCGGACGAGGACTGGAATCAAGTCTGGGAGGAGGAGGGCTTTCAGCCTGTGGTAATAGGCGAGGATGTCGTAGTTCACGATGTGAAGCATACGGATGTTCCGTCTGTCCGCTACGATATCCTTATCACACCGCGTATGGCTTTCGGTACCGGTAGCCATCAGACAACGCGGCTCATCCTGCATGCCATGGTATACCTCGACTTTGAGGGGAAGCACGTCATTGATGCAGGTACGGGCACAGGCATACTGGCTATCATGGCGGTGAAACGTGGTGCAGCTTATGTCCTTGCCTATGACATTGATGATTGGAGCGTGGAGAACACCCGAGATAATCTTTTGTTGAATCATATATATAATAATGTGGTGCAGGTACAGGCTGGTGACAGTTCGGTGATAGAGGGTAGGGAACAGGTCGACTTTCTTATTGCCAACATTAACCGCAACATCCTGCTTGCCGATATGCCACGCTTTGCTGCGGCCGTAAAGCCGGGCGGGAAGATGATACTTAGTGGTTTTTATCTTGCAGACGCGCAGTCTCTTGTTGAAGCCGCTGCACAGTATGGATTTTCCCTGCTGGGGACGGAAAGCGAGGATGATTGGGCGATGCTTCTATTCGAAGCGGATGCTCTTGGCAGGTGTGATGTTTGATATGACAAAGCTCGGTACAATCATGGACAGGGCACTTATGGCAAGTGTGCCCACGTCAATGGCAGTGACCCACCACCAGTTCACCATGACGGGGACGGCCTCGACATAATAGACTTCTGGGTCGAGCGTGATGAGCCCTGTATACTTTTGCAGGAGGATGAGTGCAAAGGCAAGGACGTTACCCAGTAGGATGCCTCGTACAATAATCAGCGAGGCATAGTTAAGGAAGATGTGGCGCACTTGTCTGCAGGGTGCACCGAGGGCTTTCATGATGCCAATGAAGTTGGTGCGTTCCAGTATGATAATGAGCAACCCGCTGATAGCTGTGAAGACGGATACACATAGCATCAGGATGAGGATGACAGCGATATCCATGTCAAGCAGCCCGAGCCAGGCAAAGACCTGAGGATGTTCCATGCGGATGCTTATGCTGGAATAGTAGTTGCCATAGGAATCTTGCTTGTGTTTGACTTCGTCTACTATGTCGTGCAGTGTTTCGTCGAGGCGACTGAAGTCCTGCAACCTGATTTCTGCACCTGCATATTGCCGTGAGTCCCACCCTAAGAGGCGGTGGATGGTATAGAGGTCGGTGTATGCAAAGTTCCTGTCGAAGTCGGTGAGGTTGGTTCGGTATATGCCTGCTATGGTAAACTTCCTTGCCCTGACCGTCTGTTCGAAGAAATAGGCGTAGATGGTTTGTCCGACGTCCACCTGCATCTCGCGTGCCGTGGACTGCGAGATGACAAGCTTCCCGGAGTTGACGGAGTCGGTGAACTGCGGCATTTCGCCCTTCACGATGTGGTTGCTGATAAAGCTCTGGTCATAGTCCTGCCCGATGCCTTGTATGGCGATGCCGCGGAAGTCGTTGTCTGTCTTCAGCATGCCGGGCTTGGTGCAGAAGCGTGCTACGGAGGCTACGTTGGGGATGGCGGAGATGCGCGACGTGAGTGAGTCGTCGATGACGATGGGTGAGAACTCCTGTTGTCCGAGGCTCTTGTAGTTGAGCACCTTGATGTGTGCGCTGAACCCTGACACCTTGTCCTGTACCTCGCGCTGGAAGCCGAGCACGATGGCTATGCTGACCAGCATCACCGCCAGGCCGACGGCTACGCCTGCGGTGGCAATGCCGGTGGCGAGACGCGAGGCGCGTCCGTTGCTGCCGCCTTGGGCAAAGAGTCGCTGAGCTACAAACCAGGTGAACACAAGGTGTCTGTCTTATGGGGTTCTTACTCCTGTCTTCCGGGATACGCCTCCAGTGCCTTCCTGAGGACGAGGAGTGCCCGGGTGAGGTCTTCTTTCTTGAGGACGTAGGCCAGCCGGACTTCGTTGCGTCCGATGCCGGGTGTCGTGTAGAAGCCGGCGGCGGGTGCCAGCATTATGGTCTCGCCTTCGTAGTTGAAGTCGCTCAGGCACCATGCGCAGAACTTCTCTGCGTCGTCGACGGGGAGTCTTGCTACGGTGTAGAAGGCGCCCATTGGGATGGGGCTGTAGACGCCGGGGATGCGGTTCAGTCCGTCGATAAGGCACTTTCGCCTTTCTACGTACTCGTCATAGACTTCTCGTCCGTACTCTTCTGGTTCGTCGAGGCTGGCTTCTGCGGCTATCTGTCCGATAAGCGGCGGGCTGAGGCGTGCCTGGCAGAACTTCATGACGGCCTTCCTTACCTCTTTGTTCTTGGTGATGAGTGCGCCGATGCGTATGCCGCACTCGCTGTAGCGCTTGCTTACGCTGTCGATGAGCACGACGTTGTCCTCGATGCCTTCCAGGTGGCAGGCGCTGATGTAGGGGCTGCCGGTGTAGATGAACTCGCGGTAGACTTCGTCGCTGAAGAGGTAGAGGTCGTACTTCCTGACGAGGTCGCGTATCTGGTTCATCTCGCGGCGTGTATAGAGGTAGCCAGTCGGGTTGTTGGGGTTGCAGATGAGTATGGCGCGCGTCTTCTCGTTGATGAGTTCTTCGAACTTCTCTACTTTGGGCAGGGAGAAGCCTTCGTCGATGGTTGTCGTGATGGTGCGTATGACGGCTCCGGCCGATATGGCGAACGCCATGTAGTTGGCGTATGCCGGTTCGGGCACGATGATTTCGTCGCCGGGGTTCAGGCAGGCGAGGAACGAGAAGAGTACGGCTTCGCTGCCGCCGCTGGTGACGATGATGTCGTCGGGCGTGAGGCTGATGCTGTACTTCTTGTAGTAGTCGACCAGTTTCTTGCGGTAGCTCAGATAGCCTTGGCTGGGGCTGTACTCGAGGATGGTGCGGTCGATGTTCCTGATGGCGCTGATGGCTGCCTGCGGTGTCGGCAGGTCGGGCTGGCCGATGTTCAGGTGGTAGACGTGTATTCCTTTTTCCTTGGCTGCGTAGGCGAGCGGGGCCAGCTTGCGGATGGGCGACTCGGGCATCTCAGTGCCTCGTACGGAGATTTGTGGCATAGTTCCTTCGGTTCAGGGTTGCTGGTTATTCACAATGTCGGGTGCAAAGATACGAAAAATACTTCATAGCGTACTCCTTTTTGGCAGGATATGTTATAATAGTGAGGCGAGAATTTTGTTATGTGGAGATTAATAAGTACTTTTGTGCCGCCAAAAAGGGGTGATTTCCCGTTTGGGTCGCTATATAATATTAAGGTATATATATAATAAGGTATAAAACAGATTTGGGAGATGAAGGGTTGCAGACTGTTGTTGACGGGCGTGTGCATGGTGTGCATGGTCGCGCATGCTGAGGAGAGTGTGATGGATACGGTGCGGATGGACGAGGTGGTGGTGACGGGCAGTCGTCTGGCCACGGATGTCCGCTACCTGCCGATGACGCTCAACATCGTGGACCGTGAGAGGCTGACGCTGAACGAGCGGACGAGCATCCTGCCGACCGTGATGGAGGAGGTGCCGGGCGTGCTGGTCACGAGCCGTGGCATTATGGGCTACGGTGTCAGCACGGGCGGTTCGGGCAGCATGAGCGTGCGCGGACTCAGCTCCGGCAGCGGGCAGATGCTGGTGCTCATTGACGGTCATCCGCAGTATCAGGGCATCTTCGGGCACAGCATTGCCGACAGCTATCAGACGCTGATTGCCGACAGGGTCGAGGTCCTTCGCGGCCCGGCCTCGCTGCTTTACGGCTCGAATGCGATGGGCGGTGTGATGAACATCGTGACGCGTTCGCTGCCTGAGGTGCCCGGTTCCGGCTGCTCGCAGCACACGACGGTCAATGTCGGTGCCGGAAGCTTCGGGACGGTGCAGGCGGAGGCGAGCAACCAGTTGCGTGCAGGACGCTTCACGAGCACGGCGGCTGCCCACTACCGGCGCTCCGACAACCATCGTCCGCGCATGGGCTTCGAGCAGTACGGCGGCTTCCTGAGCTTAGGATACATGCTCTCGGAGCACTGGAATGCCAGTGCCGTGGCGGACGTCACACACTTCAACGCCAGCAATCCGGGGACGATACTCTCGCCCAAGTACGACAACGACCAGAGCATCACGCGCGGCTCGGCAAGCCTGCTGATAGAGAACCGCTATGAGCGGACCTCCGGCGCGCTGAGCGTCTACGACAACTATGGCAACCATCACATCGACGACGGCTACTCTGCGGGCGGCCGTCCGCAGACGGACTACTTCCGCTCGCGCGACGCCGTGGCAGGCGTCTCCCTATACCAGAGCCTCTACGCATCGCCCTCCACGCGCCTGACCGTCGGCTTCGACTATCGCCACATCTACGGGCGCGCCTGGTACGAGGACAAGCTCACGGGAGCGACGGTGAAGACACCGCAGCGCACCATGCAAAGCACGCACGACCACGAGAACGAGCTGGCCGGATATGCCGACATGAGCCAGGAGCTGACGCGATACGTCACGCTGAATGCCGGACTGCGCTACAACCACCATACCTCGGCCGGCAGCGAGTGGATTCCGCAGGCAGGCCTCGTCATCCGCCCCATCGACACGGGAGAGTTCAAGTTCATGTTCGGCAAGGGCTTCCGCAACCCTACGCTCAAGGACATGTTCCTCTACGGTCCGGCCAACGAGAAGCTCATGGCCGAGAGCATGCTGAACTACGAGCTCGGCTGGCGTCACCGCCTCGGAGCGCTCACCTACGGCCTCAACCTCTTCCTCATCGACGGCCGGAACATGATACAGACAGTGCCCGTGGACGGCAAGATGCTCAACATGAACACCGGAGCCTTCCGCAACAAGGGCATCGAGGCAGAGGCAGCATGGAAGGTCAACAGCCACTGGAGGCTCAACACCAACCACAGCTACCTGCACACGGACGCACGCATCGTCGGTGCCTCCGACTATACGGGCTACGTCGGTGCCGACTGCCTCTACGGCAAGTTCAGCGCAGCGGCCGGGCTCCAGCAGCTGGCCGGTCTCTGCACCAAGACCACTGACGGTGCGCCGAAGGAGCATGCGACTCTGCTCCACATGACCTTGGCCTACCGCTTCTGTCCAGCCCTGAAGGTGTGGGCAAGGGGCGAGAACCTTCTGGCCCAGAAGTACGAGATCAACGACGGCTACCCCATGCCGCGTGCCACCTTCATGGGCGGCGTGACGCTCGACCTTTAGCGCCGCTCCAGCGTCCCTCCCGGCAGGCTTACCTCCCTTCTCCGGCAGGTTTCACTCCCTTCTCCGGCAGGTTTCGCTTCCTTCTTTGGCAGGTTTCGCTTCCTTCTTCGGCAGGTTTCGCTTCCTCCTTCAACTGGTTTGTTCCGCAGGGACACTTCTCTCTCATATCTTCCCCGTGCCCGTCCGCCCAAACGGACGGGCTGTTTCTTTCTTGTCGCCCTTTCTGTCTGTCGCAATCTCCCTGCTTGTTCGGTCGCAATCTCTTTGCCGATTTGTCGCAGTTGCCCTGCGGGTTCATTCCAACTATTCTGTTGTTTTGATTCCGCTTCCCTGCTTGTTTGGTCAAACTTCCCTGCTTGTTTGGTCAAACTTCCCTGCTTGTTCGGTCAAACTTCCCTGCTTATTCAGTCGAACTTCTCTGCTTGTTCAGTCGAACTTCCCTGCTTGTTCAGTCGAACTTCCCTGCTTGTTGGTTGAACTTCTACTACTTGTTCAGTCAAATTTCTACTGTTTGTTTGGTTAACTTC